>JALYNQ010000045.1 GCA_030773115.1 Pseudomonadota bacterium | reverse complement strand
GGCCTGCGCGGCGCCGGCGATCCGCGCCATGTCGGGCGCCTCGTCGAACAGGGCAATATTGTCGGCGATCGAGCCGGCGAAGAGGTGGTCGTCCTGGAGGACGGCACCGACCTGCTCGCGGTAATGGGCATAGCCGAACCGTTTGAGCGGGATGCCGTCGATCAGCACCTCGCCCGCGTCCGGCTCCAGCAGGCCTAGGATGATCTTGGCGAGCGTGGACTTGCCGCCGCCCGACGGGCCAGTGATCGCGACATGCTCACCCGGTTCGACGATCAAGTTTACGCCTTCGAGAATCCAGGGGTCGGTCAGACCGTAACGGAACCACACATCGCGCAGCTCAATCCGGCCCTTGAGTTCTTGCCTTGCAACCGGCGGCGCCGTGAAGCTGACGTCCTGGTCCGCCAGCGCGATGTCGGACAGCCGTTCGAGGTGCAGCCCGAGCATCTTGAACGCGATTGCCTGGTCGATCAGCGATGATGCCTTCTGCGTGAATTGCGTCTTGTAGGCGATGAAGGCGAACACCATGCCGACGCTGAAGCCGCCCGAAATGACGAAGCCGATCGCCAGCCAGATAGTGATGATATTCTCCAGGCCGAAGATCAGCGTGTTGGCGACCTGCTGCCAGATACCAACGCGGCCCAATTGGATGTTGGCGTTGACGGAATCGTTGAGGCGAGACTGCCACATCGAATGGCGCGCGCTCTCCCGGCCCATCAGCCGCAGCGTGACGATGCCGCGGACGGATTCGACCATCACCGACTGTTCCTTGCCCGCGGCAATGATGGCTTCTTCCTGCGCGGTCCGCTGGAACGAGAAGGAGACGGCGCGGACCAGGGCGTAAAGCGCGAAGGCGAGCAGCGCGACCAGGGCCAGCTTGACGCTGTAGAACAGCATCACCGCCAGGATCAGCACGGCCAGCACGCCGTCGATCACGGCTGCCACCGCGCCTTGGGTGAGCGCCTGCTGGATCGGCATGATCGACTGGAAGCGGGACAATATGTCGCCGACATGGCGCTTCTCGAACCAGGACACCGGCAGACGGAACAGGCGGCGCGCGATGTTGCTGGCAATGCCGTAGCCCATCGAGCTTCCGGCCGAGAGCAGCACGAAGGAGCGCAGCAACGAGGCGCCGGCGTTGACCAGGACGAACAGCCCGAAACCGAGGGCCAGCACGGTCAGCAGATTCTGGTCGAGCGCTGGAAGCGCGGTGTCGATCGCAACCTGCATATAATAGGGCGAGGCGAGAACGAAGGCCTGCATCACCAGGCTCAACACCAGGGTCTGGACGAGGGCGCGCTTGAGCCCGGTCATGCGCCGCCAGAGCTGGGACAGCTTCAGCCGTTCCCGCTTCTTCCCTAGCTCAAAATCATCGGCGGGCCGAAGCTCCAGCGCCACGCCGGTGAAATGGCTGGAAAGCTCTTCAGGCAAGTACCATCGGGATCGGCCGTCCGGGTTATGGATCAGCGCCTTTCCGCGATCGACCCGCTCCAGGACAACATAGTGGTTCATGTCCCAGTGGAGAACCGCCGGTGTGTGAAGGTTCTCGAGCGCGTCCAGCGGCAGCTTCACCGCGCGGCTGGTCAAGCCCATGGCGTCGGCCATGGCGATCAAGGCCTTCAACGACGCTCCACGCATCGACGGCTGGAAGCGACGGCGAAGGGTGCCGAGGTCAAGGTCCAGCCCATGGTAGTTGGCGATCATGGCGAGGCTGGCAAGGCCGCACTCGGCCATTTCGGTCTGGCGAACCAACCGAACGCGCTTCGAGCTTGTGAAGCCGGTGTGGAGGGGGGCGTTCATCGGCGGCTCAACGCGAACAGTGGCTCGAACAGATATTCGAGCAGGCTTTGCCGGCGCGTGACGATCCGGGCGGTGAGCGTCATGCCCGGCATGAGCGGCTGATCATTGCCGAACGCGCGGACTGAAACGCGGTCGAGCTCGGCCGTGACGATATAGTACGGCAGGGCACCGCCGTCGCCCCCCTGCTTCACCGTCGGCGCCGTGGCGATTTTGCGGATGCGGGCAGGCACGGTGCCGAATTGCTGATACGGGAAAGCGTCGACAGCCAGCCGCACTTCCTGGCCGGGCCTAAGGAACCCGGCGGCGCTGGTCGGAACGTGCAGCTCGACGCTGGTGCGGCCCCCGGAAGGCACGATGACCATCAGCTGTTGGCCGGCAATGGCCGGTTGGCCCACCCGGCCGGTGATTGCTGTCACGGTGCCGGCGATCGGAGACGCCAGAACGTAGCCCTTTGCGGAGTCGAACTGTGCGATCTGCTGATCGAGCTCCGTCCGCTGGGCCTGAACCGCAGCCGCTTGCGCGTGGGCATTCGCTTCCGATTGAGCGATGGTCCGACTGCCTTCCGCAAGATCGGACAGTTTGGCAGCGCGCGCCTGATGGAGCTGAGCCAATTGCTGACGGCGGCTTAACAGAGTTGCTTCGCGGGCCTCGACGTCGCGGCGACTGATGAACCCTTTGGTCGCAATAGCCTGGACGCGTTCAAACTCCTCGCTGGCCAACGCCAGCAGCCGACCCTGGTCGGCGATCTGTTGGTCGAGGGTGGCAACTTCTCGCCGAAGGCCTGCCGCAGTCGTCAGCAGACGGGCTTGCTCGGCCGATGCCGCGTCCAGTACCAAGCCGGCCTGACTCTCGAGCTGGCGATCTTGAGCCCGCAACGACTCGATCACCCGCTGCGGAGCGGTGCTGCCAGCGGCAAGATCCTCTTCGGCGCGGATCCGTGCGAGCACTTGGCCTGCGCCCACTCGCTGGCCCTCGCCAACGGCAAGCCCCGCAATGACGCCCGCGCGGGTTGGCAAGATGGACGCCGTGCCCTTATCGATGACGATCGCGCCGCTGACCGTTTCGACGCGTGAATAGGGAGCGGCCACGAGGAAGATGACCGCGCCGATCAGCGCAGCGAACAGCAGCAAGCCGATAGCCTGCCACGACAGCGGCACGGCGAGGCTAACATCGCCATGAAGTCGGCCCTTGCGCCCCTCGATGACTTCAGAGCGGAACAAGGGCACAGCCGAATGAGCGTTCAGACGCGGACTCCCCCCACGCAACGCGATTCGGCGCCTCGATCATGGCAAGTTGAACGGCATGGTCAAGATAACAACAGGTTAACCAAGCCGAACTTCAGTCGGTGTTACGCGTAGCCGGCGCAGGGGCTGGTCGCGCCCTTGCCGTTCGGGCCCCATTTGCGGAAGCCGGAGCTGTCCACATGGAAGCGGCGGCCGGTGTAGAAGCCGAGGCCCGCGTCATAGGCCTGGCCGTCGCGTGCATGGGCGGCGCAGATATCCCGGATCATCTCGGCGCGCTCGACCGCGGCGTCAACCGGGGTCAGGTCGAGCGCGAAGAACTCGCGATGCGCGCTCTTGGGGGCGCCGTCCGAGCAGGCGTTGAGCTCCGCGTTGCGGTAGGCGGACAGAGTTTCGACCGCGCCGACCGCGGGCACGACCTCGTCGCGCACGAACCTCAGCGTCTTGACGATGCGGCCCCATTTGTCCGCCGGCGGCACCTCGAACGGCTCCGCGCCGCACTGGCGCCATGAAGACGAGGTGCGGACGAGCTGCCACATCGGGACAACCGATTCCAGATGCTGCGCAGCGAGATAGTCGTGGAACGCGCCAAGCTTCTCGAAGTTGGCTGGCGAGCGGCGGACCCAGGCCTGGAAATCCTCGGCGGTCTGGCCCGGCGCAAGCCCGGAGTCATGTTCGTGATCATGCGCGGCGTCGAGCCCGAACTCTGCCAGCGGCGCAGGCGCAGGTTTTTGGGCCGCCGGCGAAGCGGTGGCGGTCACGACTGCCGCAGGACGGACTTCGGCCTGGCTGGGGGCCGAATTCAGGCTGGCCGCAGGCACGAGCGAGAGTGTCGCCGCAAGTGCGGCCGAGCGAAGAAATGTAAGCATTTCAAGAAGATAGGGATAGTTTCCCGAGCTTCAAGACCCGCTTCCGCGACGTCGCGGGCAAGGGTGCAAAGCGCCGATAAGATGCGCCTGATCGATCACCGAAGGAAGCGATCCTAGAAGATCAGGTCCGGAGAGAAGCCGAAGCCCTGCAAGGCAAAGGCCGGCGGTTCCCAGCCAGCTATTCCATCGTCCCAAGCCGCAGCCACTAGCTTGTTCGAATTGGCTTCGCTGCTGGCTAGCTGCTGGCTGTCGGCGGTGCGGGACAGGATAGCGGTGGTGGCTGAACCGCCGGACAGATAGCGGAAAGTGACCGCGCTGCTGCCGTTGATGGTGCTCAGAGTCGCCCACTCGTCGCCGCCGCCGTCGGCATCGACCTGGATCAAGCCGTCCTTGGTGACGCGGAGATAGCCGCCGCTGGCGAGGTTCGTGCCGGCGGCAACGCTCAGGACCTTCGTGACGTCGACAATTTCGCCCTTCGCGTAGTCAGAAATCCGGTCGATGCTGGAGGCTGCGTCTGTTCCCAGCACAAATGTGTCCTTGCCTCCACCGCCGATCAGCGTGTCGGCGCCAGCCTTGCCATCGAGGACGTTGCTGCCGGCATTGCCGACCAGCGTCTGGCTGAACTCGTTGCCGGTCAGATTGATCGCGGTCTTGCCCAGGTCATTGGTGGTGCGGAGCAGCTCGATCTCGCTGCCGGCGCTCAACGTGTAGCTGATGCTGGCCTTCACAACATCCGCGCCGACGCCGCCGGCGCCCTCGATCACCAGCGTCGACGCACTGCTGACCACATAGGTATTTCCGGCCTGCATCGCCGCGCCGCTCATCACCGCGGCCTGCAATATGTAGGAGCCCGTGACGCTACCGACGGCGAGCAACTGCAGCGTGTGATTGGCGGCGGTGGCGGCAGTGATGCTGATCGTCGCGTCGAACCCCGCGCCGCTGTCGTCATCGGCGGCAACGATCCCGCCAAACGGTCCAAGCAGGCGCATCGACGGATCGGCCAGGCTGCCCGCAGTGCCGAGCGAGCTGACGCCCAGCATGTCGAACCTGTAGGTCGTGCCGGCAACCATCGCGATCACCAGCTGATCAACTTCGCCCTTGACCGTGATCGATGCGGTCAGGCTGTAATCGACCTCGGCACTGGTCAGCGGCAGAGTCTCGACCCACGGCGTGCCGCCGATCATCGCCTGCATGTAGGAGCCGACCAGGGCGTGGACCTGGGCATTGGGATGGACATGGTCGAAAAAGACCAGAGCCTTGTGCTGGAGCCAGTTGCTGGTCAGCTGATCGGTGGTCAGTCCGTGCAGTGCGGCGATCGTCGGCAGGATGGCCGAGAGCGCGCCGGTGACGAGCTGGCCGTTGGCGTCAACATAATCCATCACCGGCACATAGGTGACGGTCGCGCCCATCGCCGTGAGCGCCGGAACCACTTGCGTGCGGATCAGCGTGTCGAGATAGATGGAATAATCGGTGGCGGCGTCGCTTCGCATCTGTTCGGTAAGATTGAGCATGCCGTTGCCGTCGCGGTCATAGTGCGGGATCGCACCGACATCCGGGATGCCGGTGATGCAGAAATTGCGTGCGCCATCGTCGAACAGCTGACGGAGCTCAAATAGCAGCTTGTCGGCGCACCGCTGCAGCTCCGCATGGGCCTCCGCCTGGGCGACGGGATTGCTGCCGGTCGGTGCCAGGTCGCGGACATCGTTGCCGCCGGTGGTGATGAGGTAGAGCGCCCCTGACGGCGCGTCGCCATCCACGGCATCGCGGAACGCGTCCGTCTGGTCGTCGAGGTCGGGCACGATCTCGTCGCCCTGGCGGATATGCGCGCCGCCATAGGCGAAGTTGAGGTTATTGCCGCTAGGGTCCGACGCGAACGGGGCGATCTTTACTCCCAGCCAGGGATCCTCGAAATCATAGGGAAAGATCGGCTTGGTGACTGTGCCGATCGCCTTGTTCGCGACCAGGTCGGCGAAGGTGTAGCCGTTCGAAAAGCGGCCCTTGAAATAGCCGAGCTCCTCGGTCGGCGCTCCTTCCGGCAGGTCCTGCAGCGGAAGTCCGTCATACCATTTGGCAAGCTCGAGCGCGTTGCCGGAATCGACCAGGCTGTCGCCGAACACGTAGACGCCGCTGTAGGCCATCACGCCCCTCCTACGGGGACGGAGGCACGGCGCCTTGTGGAAGGCTTACCCGCGTGAACGACTCGCGTGCCCCTTGTCCAATGTGCGGACCGTCCCCCAAAAGATCAGTAAAAACAATCGGATAAATAGTTAACGGGAAGCGTCCGCGGTGCATTTTGCTTTCGCCCATCAACGGATCGCTGCTCGAGATCCGATTCGTTGGTGAAAATGCGGGGCTCAGTGATTGTCTGCGGCGCCAAAGTTGCTGAACCTTGCACAACGTCCAGCATTTCCAGCCACTTGAACCATTAAGGTAGGTGAACGGGGGATAACCGACGCATTCAGCATCCCATCAAGCAGCAAGGCGCACAACTCATCCATCAACCCGCTCGAAGGAGAGCAACGATGCGTAAGTTTGTGATTGCCGCGGCGCTTGCCGCTTCCGCCCTGACCGCAGCCGCCCCCGCCGCCGCGCAATATTATCCGCCGCAGCCTCAGGGCTATGGCTACGGCTACCATGGCAACAATTGGGGCCAGGTCCGCCGCCTGCAGGCGCGGGTCGACCAGCTGCAGCGCCAGATCCGCCACCTGGACAGGCGCGACATTTTGAGCGAGCGCGAGGCGGCTTACCTGCGCCAGGAGAGCCGGGAGCTCGAACAGCGGCTGCACTTTGCGGCCCGCAACGGCCTGCATCCGCGCGAGGCCTATGCGTTCGAGCGGCGCATCCAGCGCCTCGAGATCCGCATCCACCGCGAGGCCCGCGACGGCAATCGTTATGGCCGTGGCTACAACCAGTATGGCGGGACGTGGGACCGCGATCGTGACGGTCTCAACGATCGCTATGAGCGCGATCGTGGCACCAACTATGACGAGGATCGCGATCCCGACTGAGCCTTTGGAGCCTTCGGGCTCGGGTAAGGCGTAAGGAAGGGGCGGTTCCGCAAGGAGCCGCCCCTTTTCTATGGGACCGCGTCAGTCCCGGCTGATATCAGGCGTCGACCGGTTCCCTGGTCTCCGCCTTGGCTTCGATCGTCTCCTGCTTCGGCTGGGCGCCACCGATCGAGATCTTCCGAGGGCGCATCGCCTCGGGGATCTCCCGGACCAGGTCGATCGAAAGCAGGCCGTCCTTCATGTCGGCGTCGGTGACCTTGATGAAGTCGGCCAGGCCGAAGCGCCGCTCGAACGAGCGGTTGGCGATTCCGCGGTGGATATAGTCCACCTTATCGTCGTCGCCCTTCTTGCCGGACACGATTAGCTGGTTCTGCTGGGCGGTGATGTCGATCTCGTCGCGGTTGAAGCCCGCCACCGCCAGACTGATGCGATAATGGTTTTCATCCAGCTGGATGAGGTCGAACGGCGGATAATTTTCCGTTCCCTGGCCGAGTGCGCTGTTTTCGAGCAGGTCGAACAGCCGGTCGAAGCCGATGGTGGAACGCCGGTAAGGCGCAAAATCAAAAGCACTACGCATTCTCTGTCCTCCTAGGTTGAAGCGACAAATGCGAAGGCCGCGCTGGAAGAGCCGCGACCCTCGCAACTCGGGCAGTGCCTCGAGCGGCTGCGAGGTAGGATCGCGATTTGGCCGTTTCAAGGGGGTAATGGCCGGAAACTCCCAGAAATCGCCGTCGACCATCCGTCACTTATGGCTCACCCCTTTCGTTTGATTGGCGTCATGGCTATAGGCTTCGCAGAGGCGGTTCATGCTCACGCATGATCGCCTTTTGTCATTTCATGTCGCCCACGAAGGAGCCCCCATGGCCATTACGCCGCTGATGCCCGTTTACCCGCGTTCGCCCGTGCGGCCGGTGAGGGGCGAGGGGGTCTATCTCTATGGCGAGCAGGGCGAGAAATATCTCGATTTCGCCAGCGGCATCGCGGTCAACTTGCTCGGACACGGCCATCCCCACCTGACCAAGGCGCTGCAGGATCAGGCGGCGACCCTGCTCCATGTTTCGAACCTGTATGGGTCGCCGCAGGGTGAGGCCTTTGCCCAGCGGCTTGTCGACCTGACCTTCGCCGACACGGTGTTCTTCACCAATTCGGGCGCCGAGGCGGTCGAATGCTCGATCAAGACGGCGCGGCGCTATCATCACGTCAATGGCAATGCGCACAAGCACACGCTGATCAGCTTCAGCAACGCGTTCCACGGCCGCACGCTGGGCACGATCAGCGCAACCAACCAGGACAAGATGCGCGACGGCTTCGAGCCGTTGCTGCCCGGCTTCACGGTGGTCGAGTTCGACAATCTCGAAGCGGCCCTCAACGCGATCGACGGCAGCACCGCCGGCTTCCTGGTCGAGCCGATCCAGGGGGAGGGCGGTATTCGTCCCGCCTCGCGCCAGTTCATGCAGGGCTTGCGCAAAGCTTGCGATGAAATGGACCTGATGCTGGTGCTCGACGAGGTCCAGTGTGGCGTGGCGCGCACCGGTTACCTCTACGCCCACGAATATTACGGCATTACGCCCGATATCATGGCCACCGCCAAGGGCATTGGCGGCGGATTCCCCCTCGGCGCCTGCCTCGCCACCGAGAAGGCGGCGGCCGGCATGGTGGTCGGCACTCATGGCTCGACCTATGGCGGCAACCCGTTCGCCATGGCCGCCGGCCAGGCGGTGTTCGACGTGGTCGCCAATGAGGAGTTCCTGACCGAGGTGCGCAACAAGGGCGAGCGGCTGCGCTCGGCGCTGGAACAAATGATCCCCAACCACGACCAGCTGTTCGACAGCGTTCGCGGCCTTGGACTAATGCTCGGCGTCAAGATGAAGACCGATAGCCGCGCCTTTGTCGCTTACCTGCGCACCAAGGGCATCCTGACCGTTGCCGCCGGTGACAATGTCGTGCGCGTGCTGCCGCCGCTGACCATTGACGAGAGCCACATAGCCGAGTTCGTCGAGGGCCTGTCTGCCGCCGCGGCGGACTACGACGTACCCGAAGCGGCATGACCCGCCACTTCTTAAACCTGTCCGATGCGGGTGGGGAGGCCATTGCCGCCATCCTCAACGAAGCGATGGAGAGGAAGCAGCGCCGGTCCGGCTGGCCCAAGGGCAAGGTCGACGAGGACAAGCCGCTCGACGGGGCGGTTCTGGCGATGATCTTCGAGAAGAGCTCGACCCGCACTCGGGTCAGCTTCGACGTCGCCATGCGCCAGCTTGGGGGATCGGCCATCATCCTCGAAAGCGGCTCGTCGCAGCTCGGCCGCGGCGAGACGATTGCCGACACGGCTCGCGTACTGTCGCGCTTCGCCGATGCGATCATGATCCGCACCGATCATCACAAGAAGGCCGAGGAGCTGGCGCAATATGCGTCGGTGCCTGTGATCAACGGGCTGACCGATTTGACGCACCCCTGCCAACTATTGGCGGACATGCAGACGGTGATCGAGCGTCGTTCGAAGCTGGCCGGTTCGCGCTGGGCGTGGCTGGGGGACGGCAACAATGTCTGCAACTCGCTGATCGAGGCGGCATCGCTGATGCATTTCGAGTTGGCAGTCGCCTGTCCCAACGGGTTCGAGCCGGACATGGTCATGTCCTCGTCCGCCGTCGCCGGAGGCGGGCGGATTTCCTTCACCCAGGATCCGGGGGAAGCGATCTCCGGGGCCGAGGTGGTGGTGACCGACACCTGGACGTCGATGGGCCAGGAACATGACGAATATCGGCTGGAGGCATTTGCTCCTTACCAGCTAGACGAGGCGATGATGGCCCGCGCCGCGCCGGATGCCACTTTCCTCCATTGCCTGCCGGCCCATCGCGGCGAGGAAGTGACCGACGCAGTAATCGACGGGCCGCAGTCGGCGGTGTGGGACGAAGCGGAGAACAGGCTCCACGCCCAGAAGGCGCTGCTGATGTGGTGTTTGGGGCGGCTTTAGGCTGTTCCTCCCTGTTCCAGCGAAGCTGGAATGGGGAGGGGGACCATGGCGCGTAGCGGCATGGTGGAGGGGCCAATTGGGGCTGTTGATTGGCCCCTCCACCACCGGCTTTCAGCCGGCGGTCCCCCTCCATCGCTTCGCGACAGGGAGGAGCGAAGTTGTGCATGGCGTGATCGACCCTTATCTGCCTCCCCAATGACCTCCATCTCCCTCGACAACGACGTCGCGCTGGGCGTCACCGTGCCCTTGCGACATGCCCGAGGTCGGGCGGCGCGGATTGGGCCGGCGCTCGATGCGATCCTCGCCAATCACGGCTATCCGCCGGTGATCGAGAAGCTGCTGGCCGAGGCGTTGGTGCTGACTGCGCTGCTTGGCTCATTGCTCAAGGACCCGGGCGGGCAGCTGACGATCCAGGCGCAGACGGAAAGCGGCATCATCGACTTGCTGGTGTGCGATTATCTCGGAGGCGAGCTGCGCGGTTATGTGCGACACGATCCGGAAAGGCTGGCCGAGGCTGGGCCCAATCCGACGCTCTTCAGTCTGTTCGGCAAGGGCTATCTGGCGATCACCTTCGACCAGCCGGCCACCAAGGAGCGCTATCAGGGCATTGTCCCGCTGGAAGGCGAGGGGCTGGGGGAGGCGGCGCAAAGCTATTTCGCGCAGTCGGAGCAGATCCCTTCGATCGTGCGCCTGTCGGCCCACAAGGATGAAGCCGGCTGGGTTGCGGGGGGCCTGATGTTCCAGCACCTGCCCGAGGGCGAAGAGGGCCGCGACCGGCTGCACACAAGGCTCGACCATCCCGACTGGCCTCATGTCGCGACCTTGGTCGGTTCGGTCACGGCCGATGAGCTGACGGACCGGGAGCTTCCGCTAGATGATTTGGTGTGGCGCCTCCTGCATGAGGAGGAGGAGGTGCGCACGCTTGCTCCGGTGGCACTGAGCAAGGGCTGCCGCTGCAGTCCCGACTATGTCGCGACGGTCATCGCCCGCTTCCCCCCGGAGGAGCGCGCCGCGATGGTCGGCGACGATGGACTGATCCGCGTCGACTGCGCCTTTTGCGCGACCAGCTTCCCGATTGAATTAGAGGCTGCATAATTGGTTGCTTTGCGTTAAGGCGTGCGTGGTAAACGGTGAGTCGTGCGTAGGACCTGGACCATCGCCCTCGCGGGCCTGCTGACGATTTCCGCCGGAGCCCTTGCTGCGGTCTCGGCGCCGCGCGCCCTGGCGCCGGCCATGGGAGGCCTGTGGGAGGTCAGCCGCAGCGCGACCGGCAACAATCCCACCCGCATCTGCGTAGCCAGCCCCGCCCTGCTGGCCCAGTTCGAGCATCGCCAGCAGCGCTGCGCGCGCACGGTGGTCAGCGATGCCGGTGCGGAGACGCTGATCAGCTACAATTGCCCCAGCGGCGGCTTTGGCCAGTCGAAGATGACGCTGATCACGCCGCGGACGCTGCGGATCGATACCCAAGGCATCTCCGACAATTTGCCGTTCCACTATCAGCTTCACGCCCGCCGCATCGGCAGCTGTTAAGGCGGCTTTAACCATGACTCGGCTATTGATCGTCGCGTGCCCTTCTTCGGCACGCTTTCCTCCCTTTCGGGTCTAGGCCCGAAAACTGGGGCCGCCCCACCAGGAGCGGCCCTATTTTTTTGGCTCTGCCGCTACTAGATGCCGCCCACGATGAATGAGCTAATCCCAAACAAGCCGTTGGCGGTGGTACTGCTGTCCGGGGGGCTGGACTCGATGGTCTGCGCCGCGCTCGCGCGCGAAGCGGGCTTCGACGTGCTGGCGCTGACCATCGATTATAACCAGCGGCACCGGATCGAGCTTCAGGCCGCCGCCAACGTCGCGAGGGCCGTGGGGGCTGCTCGCCACATCGTCCTGCCGCTTGACCTGACGCGCTTCGGAGGCTCGGCGATCACCGACGACATCGCCGTTCCGAAATCCGGCGTCGGCAATGACATACCGGTGACTTATGTCCCGGCCCGCAACACAATCTTTCTCTCGCTATGTCTCGGCTGGGCCGAAGCGGCGGGCGGCCGAGACCTGTACATCGGGGTCAACGCACTCGATTATTCCGGCTATCCCGACTGCCGGCCGGAATTCATCTCGGCGTTCGAGGCGCTGGCGAACCGGGCGACCAAGGCCGGCGTCGAGGGAGACAGCTTCACCGTCCACGCGCCGCTCCTCCACATGACCAAAGCCGATATCGCCCGCGAGGCGGCGCGGCTGGGGCTCGACGCTGGAATCAGCTGGACCTGCTACGATCCCACGCCCGACCTCAAGCATTGCGGGCTGTGCGACGCCTGCCGGCTGCGCGCCAAAGGTTTCGAGGAAGCGGGCCTGCCCGATCCGACACGATACGCGGCCATTCTATGAGCTACGCGGTCAAGGAGGCTTTCCTGACCTTGCAAGGCGAGGGGATGCAGGCTGGGAGCCGGGCCGTGTTCCTTCGCTTCGCCGGCTGCAACCTGTGGAGCGGGCGTGAGCAGGATCGGGCGACGGCCCAGTGCAACTTCTGCGATACGGATTTCGTCGGTACCGACGGGCCGGGTGGCGGCAAGTTTGCCGATGCCGAGACGCTCGCCGCTCACGTCGAAGCATTATGGGGTGAGCTGGAAGAGAGCCGGCTGGTAGTGATCACCGGCGGCGAGCCGATGCTGCAGCTCGACCTTGCGCTGATCGATGCACTGCACGCCGGCGGGTTCCGGGTGGCGGCTGAAAGCAACGGCACCATCGCCGCGGTGCCGGGTATCGACTGGCTGTGCATCAGCCCCAAGGCGGGGACCGAGGTGGTCCAGCGGTCGGGCAATGAGCTGAAGCTGGTGTGGCCGCAAAAGGGGATTGATCCGGCCGACCTCGAGGGCTGGGATTTCGACCATTTCCTGGTCCAGCCGATGGATTGTCCCGACCTGGAGGCCAGCTATGACGCGGCGACCGCGCTGGCGATGGAGCGGCCGATTTGGCGGCTAAGCCTGCAAACGCACAAGGTGGTGGGGCTCAAATAGAAAAGGCCGCCGAGTTTCCCCGACGGCCCATTCCGAAAATAGCAAAGGCTGCTCAAAGCAGCCTCTGTGTGCCTGATTACTGGGCGTTCGTCTCGGTCGCGTTGACGTCGACGGCCACGTTGGCGTCGGTCGTGTTGGCGTCCATCGTCATGTTGGCATCCATCGCGGTCGAAGCGTCGATCGCGGTGGTGTCGTTGGCAACGACGTTCTCGGTCGTCAGCGTTTCGTCAACATTCATCGTATTCTCGGCGGCTTCGTTGCTGCTGCAAGCAGAAAGCGCCAGGGCCGCACCGGCGACCAGGATCAGAGCACGCATTCAAAAACTCCCTTGATTATAGACCTGCTTCGGCGGCTGCCCCGCTTCGCAAATCGCGCCGAACAATAGTCGGGAGAAACTGCCGCCTCAAGCGGCTTGTGAGATATCCGACAAGCTATTGAGAAACGCTGGAAAAGTCCGCTCTAACGCCTGATCGAGCCGTTTCATTGACGAATCCAGCCCCAGTTCTTTGAGGCTGGTCACGCCATATTCAGCGATGCCGCAGGGCACGATTCCGCCGAAGTGGGATAGGTCCGGCGCGACGTTGATGGCGAAACCGTGCATCGTCACCCAGCGGCGGACGCGGACGCCGATCGCCCCGATCTTTGCCTCACCGGGCCCTTCGCCGGTCCAGATGCCGATCCTGCCCGGTTCGCGGCGCGCCGCTACCCCCAGCTCGGCCAGGGCTGCGATCATCCAGCCTTCGAGCGAGTGGACGAAGCAGCGGATGTCCTTTCCCCGCCGTTCGAGGTCGAGCACCAGGTAGCCGACGCGCTGCCCCGGGCCATGATAGGTGTAGCGGCCGCCGCGGCCGGCTTCGAACACCGGGAAGCCCATCGGATTGGTGAGTTCGGCGGGATCGGCGCTGGTGCCGGCGGTGAATAATGGGGGATGCTCGAGCAGCCACACCAGCTCGTCCGCCTGGCCGGAGCGAACCGCCGCGGCGCGCGCCTCCATCTCGGCTAGCGCGTCGCTATAGGGCACCAGCCCGTCGCTGATCCGCCACTCGATCTCGCCGTTCATCGGGCGCGACATGGCCCCGCAGGCGGCGCCAGGCAAGGGCGATTGCCAGCGGCGGCCCGGCTCCGCATAAGGGCGCCGCCATATAAGAAGGGGCCGTGTGATGAGTTCATTGTCGATCGGAAAGGCGTGGGACGAAGCCAGCGCCTTCCTGAAGCGCGAATCCCGGCTGGTGACGCCGGTGGCGCTCGCGATGTTCATGGTGCCGGCGACTTTATATGGCTGGTACAACCCGTCGGGCGACCCCAATCAGGCGTCCGCCGGCCTTGGCTGGCCGATTACGTTAATCCTCCTCGCCATGACGATCATGGGCCAAATGGTCATCGCCGGCATGGCGATTGGCTGGGCAGGCAGCGTTGGCGCCGGTCTGAGGCATGCCTTCAAGCGGGTGTGGGGCGTCCTCGGCGCACTGATGCTGGTGTTCATACCGCTGACCATCCTGTTGTTGCTGGCTATCGCTGTCCTGCTTGGCGGAGCGGGCATCACCGATCCGGCCGACGTCACTCCCCAATCGATCGCGATGATCCCGGGGATCACGCCCTTGCTGCTCGTGATGGTGGCGCTGTTCCTATATGTCGGGACCAAGCTGTTCCCGATCGCCGCGGTCGGGATGGTCGAGACCGCCAATCCCCTACGGCTGCTGGGGCGGAGCTGGAAGCTGACCGGCGGGGCATTCTGGCGCCTGCTCGGCACCTTCCTGCTCATCCTGGTGGTGAATCTGGTCGCCAGTCTTGCCGTGCTGGCGGTGATCGGGTCGATCATGACGGTCGCCGCCGGCGAGGCGCAGCCTTATAATTTGACCGCGTTGATCGTCGCCCTGTTCGATGGGCTGGTCGGAGCGCTCATCGCCGCCATTTCCGCAGCGCTGGTCGGCCGCGTCTATGCCCAGCTGGCGGCACCGATTAGGTCGGTGCCGGAGGTTGAGAGAGAGGGCTAATTCCCTCTACCGCCACTTCGCCAGCGGCGGCAGGCTCATCAGGATGGCGTCGATGTTGCCGCCGGTCCTGAGCCCGAACAGCGTGCCGCGGTCATAGAGCAGGTTGAACTCGACGTAGCGGCCGCGGAACTCGAGCAAGGTCTCGATGTCTTCCTCCGTGAAGGGCATGTCCATCCGCTGGCGGACGATCTTCGGAAAAATGTCGAGGAAGGCCTCGCCGACGTCTCGCGTAAAGGCGAAATGCTCGTCGAAATGGCCCTCGAGCCGGTCGTAGAAGATGCCGCCAACCCCCCTCGAGCGATTGCGGTGCGGCAGCCAGAAATATTCCTCGGCCCATTTGGAGAAGCGCGGATAGAAGGTCGGATCATGAGCCGCGCAGGCGGCGCGCAGCCGAGCGTGGAAGGCGTCGGTATCCTCCTGGTTGGGAATGGCCGGATTGAGGTCGGCGCCGCCGCCGAACCAGCGCCTGGTAGTGGTCAGGAAGCGAGTGTTCATGTGCACCGCAGGGACGTGCGGATTTGCCATGTGCGCGACCAGGCTGATTCCGGTCGCGAAGAAGCTGGGGTCCTCCTCCGCGCCGGGAATCTGGCCGGCGAACTCCTTCGAGAATTGTCCGCCGACGGTCGAGACGTTGACGCCGACCTTCTCGAACACCTTGCCGGCCATCTGCCCGCGCACGCCGCCACCGCCCGGCGTTTCGTCCTCGTCGGTGCGGTCCCAGGGGATGAATTCGAAGCGCGCGTCGCTGCCCGCCTCGCGCTCGATCGCCTCGAACTCGTCGCAGATGCGAGTGCGCAGCGCTTCGAACCAGTCGCGGCAGGCCTGTTGCTGGTCGTCGAGCGGCTTCATCGCGGCAATTCTCCGGTCTGGCGCAACGCCTCGCCGAGAGCGAGCGCCGCGGACGTGGCTAGGTTGAACGAGCGGACTTCGGGGCGGATCGGGATGCGGAGCTTTGCGTCGCTCATGGCGGCGATGTCCGCGGGGACGCCGCCGCTCTCCTTGCCGAACAGCAAAATGTCGTCAGGTTCGAAATTGAATTCATAAGGCGATTGGTCGCCCTTAGTGGTGAACAGGATTAGCCGGCCGGGTGCAGCCCGCCGGAACGCCTCAAAAGAGGCATGCCGCGACACCTCGACATGTTCGATATAGTCCATCGCGGTCCGCCGCACTCGCTTGTCTTCCCACTCGAAGCCGAGCGGCTCGATCAGGTCGACGGGCACCCCGAAACAGGCGCCGAGCCGCATCACCGCGCCGACATTGCCGGCAATTTCGGGTTCGAACAGGGCGAGGCGCATGGCGCGCCGATAGTCGCTATGCGGCTCGTCGCACAAGCGGGGCAGCCAGGCGGCAATTTGACCATTTGCATCTGCGGGGGGAGTCGCTATCAGGCCCGCCAATCGCGTCCGGCGCTCAGCCGGAGGCGAGCTCGTATCCAATGCCATTCGGCATGCACGCGAAATTTCGGTCCTAAGGGTGAGCATGGCCACGCTGCAAGAAATCAACGCCGCACATGTGGAGGAGGATCACAGCCTCCGCCGTCGCGACTTCATCAATATCGCCGCCGTCAGCTTCGCCGGCGTCGGCGCGGTCGCCGTGGCGCTGCCGCTGATCAACCAGATGAGCCCGCCGGCCGACGTGCTGGCCCTGGCTTCGACGGAAGTCGACATCAGCAAGATCGCGCCGGGCCAGGCGATCAAGACCAGCTGGCGCAAGCAGCCGGTGTTCGTCCGCAACCTGATGCCCAAGGAAATCGCCGAGGCCAATGCGGTGCCATTGAGCGACCTGCGCGACCCGCAGACGCTGGCCGAGCGGACCAAGCCGGGCAAGGAGAATTGGCTGATCACGCTCGGCGTCTGCACCCATCTCGGCTGCGTGCCGCTGGGTGTCGCCGCGGGCGAGAACCGCGGCGAATATGGCGGCTATTTCTGCCCCTGCCACGGATCGCACTACGATACCGCGGCGCGCATCCGCAAAGGCCCGGCGCCGACCAACCTGCTGGTTCCGGAATATGCATTCACGTCCGACACCGTCGTGACCATCGGCTAA
>JALYNQ010000044.1 GCA_030773115.1 Pseudomonadota bacterium | reverse complement strand
ACATTAAGGAGTTTCGGCCGGGGCGGGCCCCGCCCCGCCCGGACATTCCACAGCTCACGTCCCAAAACCGACGCCAAACCTGTTTTGGCATTCGGCCGAAGATTCCTGCTAGGGGTTCTATGTCTCGGGTATGAGGGTGGGCATGACAGATAAGAAGGACTCCGAGGAGGTCGAGCAACTGCTCGCTACGCCTGGCCTTTCCGATGCTCTGGAAAGCGACCGCTTCAAGCAATTTCTCGATCATGTGCCGGTGGCGATCGCCGTGTCTGAACTCAGCCCTTCCGAGGCGATCACTTGCTGCAATTTCGAATTCGAACGTCTGACTGGCCGGCCCGCGGCAAAAATCCAGGGCAATGACTGGAAAGTCCTTCCCGGCGTTGCGGCGCCGCGCGGCGACGACACTCCGTTGGGTGAGGCGGTTCAAAGCGACGAAGAATATATCGGGACCTTCACCATCGATCACGGCGGCAAGCAGGTCGATGTCGATGCCTGGTCGAACACGATCGAGAGCGACGACGGCGTCCCGATGTTTCGCCTGGTGGCCTTGGCGAGCACGGGTCAGCGTCGCCACGAACCTGGCGAGCAACATGATCAGCTCTTGCGGGACAAGGATGTCCTGCTTCGCGAATTGCAGCATCGCGTCAAGAATAACCTCCAGATGATCACGGCGCTGATCCGGATGGAAGCCCGCAATGTGGCTGATGGCGAAACCGGTGAGCGGTTCGACCGCCTGGCCGGGAGAATCCATTCCCTGGCGCTCCTGTATGACCTGCTGGCTGGAGAAGACGCGGACGATGGCATCGACCTTGGCGTTTATTTAAGCCAGGTCGCTTCGGCGGTCATGCAAGCCCATGCGGTGGAGGGTATCCGCCTCAACCTCAAGGTCGACACTTGGCCGGTTTCGATCAATGTCGCCATGCCGACCGGCCTGGTTGTCAACGAGCTGATGACCAATGCGCTCAAGCACGCATTCGTCGGACGCGACGGCGGCACGATCACCGTGTCGAGCCTGGTCAACGATACCGGCTGCCGTGTCGTCATTGCCGACGACGGCGTGGGTCTGCCCGAAGGCGAAACCTGGCCGCAATCCGGCAAGCTCAGCGCCGTGATCGCGCAATCCCTGAAACAAAATGCCAGGGCCAAGCTCGAAGTCTACTCCGCGCCGAACGAGGGGCTGCGTGTCGAGATCTTCTTCGCCCGCGAAGCGGCCGCGCCCGACACGCCGCCGGGGTGAATTGTTCACCGCCCTGCTGACTCTCGCGGCACCACTTGGGATTAGCAGGCCAACGGCCGGGGGGCGGCCGATTCTCTACTCGGCGAGGATATGATGGCGAACGAAGCGGCGAAGATTTTGAAGCTGATCAAGGATTCGGAGATCGAGTGGGTCGACCTTCGCTTCACCGATCCCAAGGGCAAGTGGCAGCACCTCTCGATGGTTGCCTCGGTGATCGACGAGGACATGCTGACCGACGGCTTCATGTTCGACGGCAGCTCGATCGAGGGCTGGAAGGCGATCAACGAGAGCGACATGATCCTCATGCCCGATCTCGGCGCGACCTTCATCGACCCCTTCTCGGCCACCCCGATGCTGATCCTGGTGTGCAACATCGTCGAGCCCTCGACCGGTGAGCTCTACGGCCGCGACCCGCGCTCGACCGCCACGCGGGCCGAGGCCTATCTCAAGGCATCGGGCGTTGGCGACACCGTGTTCGTCGGCCCCGAAGCCGAATTCTTCATGTTCGACGACGTCCGCTTCGAGGACACTTACTCCGCCTCGGGCTACCGCCTCGACGATATCGAATTGCCGACCAATTCGGGCCGCGAATATGACGGCGGCAACCTTGCCCACCGGCCGCGCGCCAAGGGCGGCTATTTCCCGGTCGCGCCGGTCGACAGCGCGATGGATATCCGCGGCGAGATGGTCTCGACCATGATCGAAATGGGACTGCCGTGCGACAAGCACCACCACGAGGTCGCCGCGTCGCAGCATGAGCTTGGCCTGACCTACGGCACCTTGGTCCAGACGGCCGACCGGATGCAGGTCTATAAATATGTCGTCCACATGGTCGCCAACGCCTACGGCAAGACCGCGACCTTCATGCCCAAGCCGATCGCCAAGGATAATGGCAGCGGCATGCACACCCACATGTCGATCTGGAAAGACGGCAAGCCGCTGTTCGCCGGTAATGGTTATGCGGGCCTTAGCGAGACCGCGCTCTACTACATCGGCGGCGTGATCAAGCACGCCCGTGCGCTCAACGCCTTCACCAACCCGACCACCAACAGCTACAAGCGGCTGGTCCCGGGCTTCGAGGCGCCGGTGCTGCTCGCTTATTCGAGCCGTAACCGCTCGGCCAGCTGCCGCATTCCCTACGGCGCGGGCGAGAAGGCCAAGCGCGTCGAGTTCCGCTTCCCCGATGCCATGGCCAATCCCTATCTCGCCTATGCGGCGCTGCTGATGGCCGGGCTCGACGGCATCCAGAACCGCATTCACCCGGGTGAAGCGATGGACAAGAACCTCTATGACCTGCCGCCGGCCGAGCTGGTCAATGTCCCGACCGTCTGCGGCAGCCTGCGCGAGGCCTTGGTTGCGCTGGCCGACGACCGCGCCTTCCTGACCAAGGGCGACGTGTTCAGCGACGACCAGATCGACGCCTATATCGAGCTCAAGTGGGAAGAGGTGATGCGCTGGGAGACGACCCCGTCCCCGGTCGAATTCGACATGTATTATTCGGCCTAGGTTTCCGGAGACAGTTACCGGATCGTAACTTTTCGCATGTCATGGTCTTCAAGCCATGGCATGCGAGGTCGTCTCGATGAACAAGTTCCGCTCGGCCATTCTGTCGGGGAATGGGCTGTACCCCAAAAACCCGCTCGTCCGAGACAAGAATGCGCGCGGCGCGGCCGAGGACGATCTTTCGTCAGTCGAAGTGCCGCGTAGCGAGGTCCGCAGTGCGGATCATCGGGATGACGACCGACATCGCCTGGATCAGGAAGTTGCACGCGCTCGCTTCGACGGCGAGGAGCATGAGATCGACCTGATCAACCTGTCGGGAGGAGGCGCAATGATCCGTGCCGACTTCGCACCGCGGCTGTGGGAGCGGGTCGACCTGATCCTTGCCGAGGGCGCCGAGATTGAATGCGCGGTGCGCTGGATTCGCCACGATCGCGTCGGTCTGGAATTCGCCCATGAAACTCGCATCGACTGCGAGCCGGAGGCGCGCGATTCGCTGCTGCTCGAGGTGATTCACCGCAGCTTCCCGGATGTGGCCTTTGCGCCTCGGGAAGACGCGGCCGTTCCCGTTCCCGGGGAAACGGCGGAGCAAGGCGATGATGACGATGCTGTCGCCAATTCGCGCCGAAACGAACGCCGCCATCCGCTGGTCTGGATGGGCGAGGTCTATTTCGCCCACAACAACGAGAAGGTGCGGCTTCGCAACATCTCGGAGAATGGCGCACTGATCGAAAGCCCGATCCAGTATCCGCTAGGGGTGGAGGTACTCCTCGATCTGGGCGATGCCGGCCAGCATTTCGGGATCGTCAGCTGGACCTGCGGCGACAAGGCGGGGCTGAAATTCAACAATGCGTTCGACCTCAAGCTGCTCGGCAAGGCCAAGCCCGAGGTTGCGCCCCATTTGATGATCCGTCCGGGTCCGGGATTGCAGTCGTCGGATATCGACAATCCGTGGGCCGACGGCTGGAGGCGCCAGTCGTTGGACGAGCTGCGCGACGACCTTGAGGGTTATTTGAAGCGCTAACCGAGGGTCGGAATTCTAGTCTTCAAGGATTTGGCTGGTCGTCTTGGTTTCGCGCATGCGCAGATAGACGATCAGCGAAAATCCAATCACCACCGTCACATAGATATAGAACCAGCGCTCATGCCCGATACCCTTGAGCCATAGCGCTACTGCCTCCGCAGTTCCTCCGAACAGGGTGTTGGCCAGTGCGAACGGCAAGGCGACGCCCAGGGCTCGAATGTGGCTCGGGAACAGCTCCGCCTTCACCACCGCGTTGATCGACGTGTAGCCGGTGACGATCACCAGCGCGGCAAGGACCAGCGCGAACGCGGTGATCGGATCGCGCGCCTGCTCAAGCGCGGTGAAGATCGGGTAGGTGAACAGCACGCCGCAGGTGCCGAAAAAGATCAGCATCCGCCGCCGCCCGATCTTGTCGGATAAATGGCCGGCCAGTGGCTGCCACAGCATGAACAGGCCCAGCGCAACGGTCATGATGCGGGAGGCGGTTGCCCGATCGAAACCCGAGGTATTGGCCAGGAATTTCTGCATGTAGGTGGTGTAGGCATAGAAGGCGAGCGTCCCGCCGGCGGTCAAGGCGATGACCAGGAATGCCTCTCGCGGATGTTCGCGGAACAGGCTCCGCCCGCTCGACTTCGGCCTGTCCACGACCTTGGCGACATTTTGGTAGCTGAGAGTCTCGTCGAGCCGCCGTCGAATGAAGAAAACGACCACGGCCAATGCCGCGCCCACACCGAACGCCAGCCGCCAGCCCCAGCTCTCCATGGCCGCCTCGCCGAAGACGGACTGCAGGGTGACCAGCAGGGCCAGCGCAGTCAGCTGACCGCCGATGATCGTGACATATTGGAAGCTCGACCAGAAGCCGCGGCGCTCGCGCCCCGCCATCTCGCTCAGATAGGTGGCACTCGAACCATATTCGCCGCCCAGGCTGAGGCCCTGGATGACGCGCGCCACGAGCAGGATCGCGGGCGAGACTAGCCCGACCTGGGCATAGGTCGGCGCGAACGCGATCAGCAGGGAGCCCAGGCACATCAGCGACACGGACAGCGTCAGCCCGGCCTTGCGGCCCCGATGGTCGGCATAGATGCCCATGGCCCAGGCGCCGACCGGACGCATGACGAAGCCAACCGCGAAGATCGTCGCCGTCTGCAGCAATTGGGCCGTCTGATCGCCCGCTGGGAAGAAGGCGCTGGCGAAATAAAGGCCGAACGCGGAATAGACATACCAGTCGAACCACTCGACCAGATTGCCGAGTGACCCGCCAAGGATGTTCTTCAGGCGGTTCGATTTGGCGGGCAACAACCTACTGGACCGTTCCAGCCTCGGTCGGCACCGCGAGCGGTCCCGACGCAGCCCTCGCCTGTTCCGCCTTTCGGCTGCTGTAGGCCATGTAAATGACTAGCCCGATGATGTTCCAGATGAGGAAATAGGTCTGGGTGCGGACCGGCAGGCTCCAGAACAGATAGATGCAGCCGGCGATGCCGATCAGGCCGACCACCCAGGGTAGCGGCGTGGTGAATTTGCGCGGCGCATTCGGATCGCGGCGACGCATGGTCAGCATCGCCGCGCACACGGCGACGAATGCCGCCAGCGTCCCGGCATTGGCCAGCGCGGCGATTTGCTCCAGCGGGAAGACGCCGGCGATGAGCGATACGACCACTGCGGTGAAGGCGGTGATGCGAACCGGCGTGCCGCGCTTCGACACATTGGCCAGGCCCTGCGGCAGCAAGCCGTCGCGGGCCATGACGAAGAAGATCCGGCTCTGCCCGTAGAAGAAGGCGAGAATCACGGTCGGCAGCGCAATGACTGCTGACAGCCCGAGGATACGGGCGGCCAGCCCCTGGCCGATTTCACGAAGGATCAGCGCCAGCGGCTCCGGCGAGTTGGCGAACTGGGTGTAGGCCAACGCGCCGATCGCCGCGGCGGCCACCGCCATGTAGATCAGCACGCACAGGATCATCGAACCGACGATGCCGATGGCCAGGTCCCGATCGGGATTCTTGGCCTCTTCCGCTGCGGTGGCGATGGCATCGAACCCGTAGAAGGCGAAGAAGATGATCGCCGCCGCGGCCATCACGCCCACTTCGAGCGGTTGGCCATCAGGTCCAACGCCCCAATGCGCGGCGAAGCCATGCGGCATGAACGGCTCGAGATTGCCGGCATCGAACACCGGCAGGCAGACGGCGATGAACAGCGCCAACGCGAGCAGCTTCACCACTACCAGAAAGGCATTGAGCGTAGCGCTCTCACGCGTCCCGTAGATGAGCAGACCTGCGACCACCACGATGATGAAGATGGCAGGCACATTGACGAGGCCGCCCAGCTCCGGTCCCTGAGTCAAAGCTCCGGGCAATCCCATGCCGATGCTATTCAGGAACCCGCTGGCATAGCCGGACCAGCCCACGGCAACCGCGCTGACCACCAGGCTATATTCGAGGACCAGCGACCAGCCGACGATCCACGCGATCAGCTCGCCGAACACCACATAGCTGTAGGTGTAGGCAGAGCCCGAGGCCGGATACATGGTCGCCATCTCGGCATAGGCCAGTGCCGCGCAAGCGCAGATCACGCCGGCAATGGCGAAGGACAGGATGACGGCCGGGCCGGCCTTGGCCGCGCCGACACCGGTCAGGGTGAGAATTCCGGTGCCGACGATGGCGCCAACGCCGAGGGCGACAAGGTGCGGCCAGCTCAGCGACTGAGCCAACCGGTGATGCTCGGGCATGTCATCGCGCGCGACGATTGCCTTGCGGACGTTCCAGTTTCTCATCGGCCCCTCCGGTAATGTGCGCGGAGACTAGCCACACTCTTGGGCGGAGCAATCGGAAAAAATTCGGCCAGTCATAAGCTCGGCATATGAGATCTCGCTCACGCCAGCCGGCTAATAGTCCTTGCTCACCCGCACATTGGCGCTGGCACGGCCAATGGTCGACACCGACGACAGGATCGAGAGCCAGCGGGTCACCTGATACTCGACCCGCGTCGCCGAATAGCCCTGGCCGTCGGTGATGACCTCCACGAACAATTTGCGGGTCAGATATTTGCCGGCGGAAACGGCGGTTTTTTGTCCCGTCGCGATATCGGCCGGGACGATCCGCAGCCGGTCGAGCCCGACCGCGCGGCGAACCGCGTTGATCGGGTCGAGGTTGCCCGAGCCCGACTGAAGCGCCGCCACCGCCGACGCGAGCTGCAACGCTTCCGGCGCCGACAGGTTGGTGATCGACGTGCCGAACAGCAGGCGCGACAGCAGTTCGTCCTGGGGCAGCTGCGGCACCGACGCGAAGCGAACCTCGGGCTTCAGGCCGGTTCCGCCGACGATGATAGTCGCGTCGAGGCCCTGAACCTGCGCCTCGGCGCGGATATCGAGCAGCGGATCGGGCGGGCTTTCGCCGCGGAAGCGGATCACCCCGCGCTCCAGCCGGAAACTGCGGCCGGCAAACTCATAATCCCCGCGGATCAGGTCGGCGCGGCCGGTTATCCGCGGGGCGTCGGCCGATCCGCCGACCTTGATGTCGGTCGACCATCGGCTGTCAATCCCCAGGCCGCGCACGTTCAGCGGACCGCCGGCGAGGTCGACGTCGAGCCGCCATGGCTGCAGCTGGGCGACTTCGATGACCATATCGGCATCCTGGCCGACATTGCGCACCTTGAGTTGCGGCACGGAAGCGGCGGCGCTCGCGCGGCCTAGCGTGAACCGCCCGCTGTTGAGCCGCAGATTGCCGGTGATGGTGCCGCCGTTGCCACTCGACTTGACGGCCAGCGGCCCGGTCACGGTTGCGGCAATGTCGTCGCGGTCGAGCAGCCGTGCCCGGCTGGCGTTGAAGCTGAGGTCGAGGCCGGCCTTGCCGCCGGTAAAGTCGACCGTGCCACTGCCCGAGATCGAGCCACCACCAGGCGTGGTGCCGGCGATGTTGCGAAGCACGAGCCTGGGTCCGGCAAAACTGCCCTGCGCCTGGATGCGCTCGATGACGGTACCGGTGACCGGGCTCTCAAGCCTCGCGCCGTCCGCCTTGACCGACCCGCGGATCCGCGGATCGACCAGCCGCCCCCCGATATCGGCACCAACGGCGATAGGGCCGGACAGATCGAACGTTTCCACACCGGAAAGCCGCCACAGCGTATCGGCCGGCCCGGCGTAGCGGAGCTGCAGCAGCATCGGCGCGTTCATCAGCTCGGCCATGATCGGTCCGCGTCCCAGCGGCGCAAATCGCGCTTGTGCACGGCCGATCGTCCTCCCGTCACTGACCGCCACCGCGCGCAGCGCCGCGCGGCCTCCCCCCAGCACCGCATTGACGCCGACGTCGATCGGCTTGGATGCCAGCACCAGCCCGGCCCGGTTGAGGCCGCGGACGCGAAGGTTGGCGCTGCCCGACGGCGCGCCGTCCCACCGATAGTCGATCCGGCCGCTGGCAATCCCGCCGAGGCCCGTCTTGGGCCAGACGATGTCGAGCAGTTGCAACGGCATCGACTGGATGTCGGCGCGGAATTCCGGCCGATCGCCGGTCCGGCCGGACAGCGTGCCTCGGCCGCCGCCGAAGCGGACGCGGGTCGGCGCAACCTGCCAGCCACCTACGACGCGGGTCATGACTAGCGGGCTGTCGAGCGTCAGCGCCCGCCGCGCCAGCTCGCCGCGTCCGGTCAGGCTGATCCGGTCGGGGCTGATTTGCGCCACCGTGACGAGTTGAAATGCCGTGCCGCGCGTGCCCGACAGCGCTGCTCTGACCTCGCCAATGCCGTTGACCAGACGGGCATTCGCCGTGAGCCGGGCAAGCGAGATCCCGCTGGTGGTCAGGCCGCGGGCGGTCACGACGCCGTCCAGCGTGGTTCGTCCCTCGGCGAGGACGATCGTCCCGTCGACGCGGCCGGACCGGACGCTGAACGGCGTGCCGCCGGCGACTGTGAGATTATTGGCGGCGAGATGGGCAACGATGCGCTGGTCGCCGTTCTGCGGCGCGAAGTCGAGCGTTCCGCTGAGCGGCCCGCCGGCGAGCCGCAATTGCCCGGTGAAACCGCCGGGATCCGCGCGCAGCTGGCCGCGCGCCGTCGAGCCGGCCACTTCCAAGGCGGCGATATCGATCACCGCCCGGCCGCCCCTGGGAAGCAGGATCAACCCGTTGGACGCGAATGGGCCGAGCCGCGACTGTCCATTGGCACGATAAGCGAATCCCTGGGCATTGGGATCGAGGAACAGCTTCATGTCGCGGATGCCGAGCGCTTCGTTGGGACTGTCGAGCGTCAGCTCGACCTTGGGCCGCTCGATCCGCCCGTCCAGCCGCACCCTGAGCGTTCCATATTGCTCCTGTCGGCCCCGCGCTTCGATCAGGAAAGTCCCGTCCTTGCGTCGGATCCCCTGCCCCGACAGCCGAAGCTTGGGCGAGTAAAGCTGCAGGTTCCTGAGGTAGAGAATGCCGTCATTGCCGCGCTCGAGATCGGTTGTAAGGCGCGGCAATCCTCCGGACAGCGAGGCGAAGAATTGATTGTCGAGCCGCCGGACCCAGGCCTGGGCCTTGCCAACGACGCGCGAGCCTTTGCCGCCCGGACCGGGCACCACCTGCAGCTGGGTCTCGACATCGACGATCCCCAGTCCGGGGATCAGGTAGCGCTTCAGGCCGCCTGAAATAGCAATATCGAACCGGCCGGTCGTGAGATCGATCAGCAGCGACAGCGTGCCGTTGACCTTGGCGCTCCTCAACCTGAGCTTATCGCCGCGCATCAGTTGCGGCGTCACCGACAGGAAACCCTCGATGCTGAGGTTAGCCAGAATTCCGCCGGCGATGTCGCCGATCCCCGTGATCGCCCGCGCCTTGAGCAGCAGCGGCACCCGCATCGGCCATGGCGTGAGCTTGCCACGACCTTCGGTCCGGACATCGACGAAGCCGGTCTTGTCGAATGTCACGCGCGGGCTGCTCAGCCGATAGGCGTAATTGGCGCTGTCGCGCGGCCCATCGAGGGTCCACAACAGCCGCACATTCTGCCCGGTCATGTTGGGGAACAGGGCCGGCGGCCTCAGCAGATCGACGCCCAGCCGCACCTTGTCGTACCTGCCTTCTCCCAGGTCGAACGCGCCGAGCGCTACAGCGCGAAGCGAGGGCGAGGCCAGCGCGAGCTGGCCGTCGAGAATTTGGTCCCGGAACGTTGCGCCGCCTTCCACCCGGATCCGCGGTGCGGTCAGCCGCTGCAGCCTGCCCTTGAGGAATGGCGCGGGCGCCAGGAAACCCTTGAGCTGGTAGCTGCCGCTGTCGGCCGCCAGCGCCAAATTGGCCGTCTCCCGCCGCTCGACCAACAGCCGCGCCGAGCCGCGCCAGCGAGTCCAGCTGCCGTCGCCTTCGATGCTGAGGTCGATCGGCCGCCTGAGGCCGACGATCGCCGGGATCAGGCCGTCGCGCGGGGCAATCGCCCGCACATCGATGTCGAACCGGTCGCGGTCGGGTTCGGCATCGAGCCTCGCCGCCAGCCTGTCGCCGTCGAGCATCGCCAGGCGCAACCCGATCATCGCCCGGCCGGCGCGGATATCCGCCTCGCCCAGCAGGCTTCCGGTCCGCGCCGCCCCGGCCACGCCGCGCGCGACTTCCAGCCGGTCGATCTTCAACCGGCCGATATGAATGTCGAACTCGGGCAGGATCGGCCCCTTGCGGCCGGTCTTTCTAAGCCCGGGCAGGCGATGCAGCGTGACCCGCTGCGATTCCAGCCGATCGATGTGGAGATTGTTGTACAGCCAGGCGCCCGGCGCCCAATCGACGACGATCTCCGGGCTGGTCAGGAACACGCCCCGCGGGTCGCTGACCGCGACGCTCTTCAGTCGGGCCTCGCCGTAGATCGAGCCCTCGATCCGTCCGACACGGATGCGCAGGCCGGTGGCGGTTTCCACCTGCCCGATCCGGTCGACGATGAAGCGGTGCCCGGGGGCCGTATCGAGCAGGATCAGGCCGCCCAGCGCCAGCGCCAGCAGCACCAGCAGCAGCACCAACAGCTCGGTCAGCAGCCGCTTTCCCCAATGCCGGCGCCGGGTCGGCGTGGCAATCTCCTCGCCGCCCCCTGGCGTGGTGACCGCCGTCTCGGCCATCAGAAGGCCTGCCCCAGCCCGACCACCACCGCGATGCGGCCGTCGCCTTGCTGCGGATTGAGCGGAGTGCCGATATCAAGCCGGATCGGGCCGAAGCTCGAGTAATAGCGCGCCCCGATGCCGACGCCGATCTGCCATTTCTTGACGTCGGGCATGGCGTCGGTCGACAGCGTGCCACCGTCGATGAACGGTACGATGCCGAAATTGCCGCCGAATGCCTTCAGCCTGATGCGCGCCTCCAGGCTGAATTCGGCGAGGCTGCGCCCGCCGATCGGGTCATTGTCGACGTCCCGGGGGCCGATCCGCTGATAGCCGTAGCCGCGGACCGATCCACCGCCGCCGGAATAGAAGCGCCGCGAAGGGGCGATGTCGTCGCGCTGCGCGCCGAGAATGGTGCCGAGCCGGATGCGTCCCGCGGCGACAATGCTGGGCGAGAAGGGATGATAGGCGCTGCCGTCAATCTGCATCCGCGCATAGGGAAATGCACCGCCCTGGAAGCTGATTTCGGGACTCACCCGGCCGAGCAGGCGATAGCCGGTCGTCGGGTTGAGCAGGTCATTGCTCTGGTCGAGTCCGAGACTTCCGGGCAGCGCAGCGATGAAGAACGTCCGGCGCCGCGATTCGCCGGTCGCCTCGATCGTATCGCGCTCGTCGGTCGCGACCAGCTCGGCGCCGAGGCTCCAGGTCCATTTCTTCTGCCAGATGAAATTGCTCTGGCGCTCGAAACCGCCGGACAGCGAAATGGTCCTTGCCTCATAGGCGTCGCGGTCGACATGGCTGGCCAACGCCTGCGCGTTCAACACCTGGTCGCGACGCAGCCAATTGTTGCGGCGGAAAATGACCGCACCGAGCTGCTCCTGCGTGCCGAGCACGCCACGCACGGTGAGGGCTCCCTCGGGATTGAACAGGTTGCGGTGCTGCCAGCTCGCCTCGCCCCTGATCCCCTCGCCAGTGCCGTAGCCCAACTCCCCGGCGATGGTCCGCATCGGCGCCGGCTCCAGTTTGACCGCAAGGTCGATGACCCGGCCTTCGTCGCGCGGCACCTGGTTCACTTCCACCGAGGAAATCAGACCTGTCGCGATCAAGGCCCGCCGAAGATCGGCGACTTCGCTCTGCTCGTAGCGGTCGCCGGCCTTGAAGCGGGCAATGCGCTGGACGTGGCGCGACGAAAAGGGCGGCTGACCCGACACGCTGATCTGGCCGAAGCGAGCTATCGGCCCCGGCGCCACGGGTAGGATCAGCCGCGCGGTCTGCGCCTCGTGGTCGACGACGATATCCTGCTCGCCAACCTTGGCCGTGGCGAAGCCGCGCTCGCCCAGCGCGACCTGCAGCGCAACGCCGGCGTCGATCACCTGCTGGGCGACAACCGGATCGCCAGCCTTGATGCCGAAGGCAGAACGCAAGCTCGCGGCTTCCTGGCCGGCGGCCTGGTCGAGCCCGGGCAATTCCACGCTTTCGAATCGATAGAGCGGCCCCGGAATGGCGGCCAGCTGCACATGCAGCTCCTGGCCGGCGGCATCGATGGTCGGCTCGACCGTGGCGTCATAATAGCCGTAGCTGCGAAGCAGTTCCGCCAGCAGATCGGCGTCGGCGCGGGCCCGCCGGTCGATCTGCGCGGCATTGGCCTGCTTGTTGCGGTCTCCCTCGAGCACCGAGCGCTCGTCAAAACCGCTGCGGATATCCGCGATCTGGGCAATCCCTCCGAGCCCGGTCAGGGTCCAGCGATAGCGGCGCGTCGAGGTCGCGTCCTCTACCCTCTCTGCAGCCTCCTCCGTCGCTTCCGCGGCCGCCTCCGGCTCGACCGCCTGAACTTCCGGCGCCGGCTCGGGATCGGGCTGGTTCATGTCCGGCCATTCGAGGCCAAGGTCGGGCATGGGATCGAGCGGCGCCGAAGGGTCGAGCTCGGCGGGATCGCCCGGCGGCGTCTGGGCATGCAGCGGCACCGAGGCAAGCGCCACGCTGGCACAGCCCACAAGCCATTGAAAAGCGGCGATCCGCCGGACGCGACCCTTGCCCATCAAGGCGGCAGCCTAGCATGGGCGGGCGGAGACGCCACCTCCCGCGCGCACGTGAATCACCGTAAAATTAGTGGATTGTGCCGCGAACTTCCTGATCGGACAGCGTGACGATCACGCGCTCGATCTGGCGCCAATGGCAGAAGCGCTGAACATTGCCGCGTTCGCGGCTGGTCTCGGCACGCGCCGCCGCCTCGAAGCCGGCGTTATCGCCATAAGTTTCGAGCAGCAGCGCCGCATCGGCCAGCGATCCGCGGCCATGGATGTAGGGCGTGTCCATGGGACGCGTCTTAATCCACGGCACCTTGCGCTTTGGGTCACAGATACGGTCAACGAACCGTCAACCATGTTCGCACCGTTCGAACATTCTGGTGCCACCCAGCGCGATCTGCCATGCCGCATTCCATGCCAAAAAGACGCAATGCTGCCGCTGGCGGAATTTTCCTCTTCCTTGGGCCCGTGGCCGGCGCGGTCTATGGCATCAGCCGCGGCGACCCGATCCTGTGGATGCTGTACGGGTTCGGAGCGGGCATCGCGCTTGCGATCCTGGTTTGGCTTTTCGACAGGTGGCGCGCTAGCCCTCGACGCTGATGTCGAAGTGGAGAACTTCCTCGCGCTCCCCGAGCTTGTCATAGAGCGCGACCGCGGGCGCATCCGGCGGGTCAGCCTGGACCATGATCACCCAGCCGCCCCTTTGCGTCGCGATCGGCTTGAGCGCTTCGATCAGCGCCGTCGCCACGCCTCGGCGCCGATGCTCCTCGCGCACGGCAAGGTCGTAGATATAGAATTCGCTGCGCTCGGCTTCGAACTTGACCATCTCATAGGCGGCGAGCGCTCCCACCATCTCGCCAGCCGTCCAGGCTGTCAGCGCGACGAACTTATCATCGGCGAGAAGGCGCTCGAGGTGCCCGCGCGAAGGCGGCGGGCCATGGTAGCCTTCTTCCCCGAACACGTCGGCGAACAGCCTGTTGGCCGCCTCCATATCGTCCACTCGACCCGGCCCGATCCGTCGAACTTCCGTCACGCAATCCTCCGCCCGGCCCAAATCACCCGGCCGATACATTCGATCTCGTCCAGCCCGCAATCCGGCAGATCGCTGTAGGCGGGATTGTCCGACTGGACCGTGACCCGGCGCCCGACGGGATGGATCGCCAACCGCTTGACCAGCAGCGCCCCGTCCACCCGCAGCACATAGATGCCGTCGCGCAGCCGGTCCGCCGCATCGGCCAGGTCGACCAATATATCGTCCCCTGCACTCAGGGTCGGGGACATGGAATCCCCCTCGACCCGGATCACCGACAGCTTCGATGCCGACGAACCGGTGAGCGATTTCAGCCATTTGGGATCAAATGCGAAATAAGGACGAGCGCTTTCCTGCTCGGCAAAGGCCCCCGGCCCGGCCGAGGCGCGGACCGGAACGCGGGCCACGGGAACCAGCTCGCCATATTCCGCCGCGAGATCGTCCGGCATGCCGCCGAGCAGTGATTCGGGGATCCTGAAATAGCGGGCCAGCGTCCGTCTCTCCGCCTCCTTCAGCCGCCTCGGAGTCCCTTTGCGGATATATTGCTGGATGTAAGCGGGGTTGCGGCCGATCAGCCGCGAAAGCGCTGCAAAATTCTCGCCCCCCTCGGCACAAAGCCGCTCGAGGACCTCACGTGGGTCCGATGTCATGATCGCAGATTAACCATAGGAAAATTCCTAGACAAGTGGCGATTGTATACTTTACAAACACGCATGGCTGAGCCAGCTTAGGCACGCCGAATCATCCCTGAACGGGGAGGTTTCCGATGCCCAACTACTTCGTGTCCTATGATCTCAACGGCAAAACGCCGACCCATGCCCAGATGGACAAGCATCTTGAGAAGGCGGGCTACGGGCGCGGGCGCATCCTAGAAACCGTGTGGTATGTGAAGGCCAACGCCAATCTCGATGCCGTCTACAACTACGTAAACAGCATCCTGTCGGTAAATGACCGGCTGATCGTGATCGAAGCGCACAACGCTATCACTCGAAACCTGCTAATCTCGAATGAGCTGCTCGCTGGCGCGTGGAACAAGTAGCGCCATAGGCCAGGCCATCGACTTTGAAACGAATGCGCAGCAGCTTTGCCAGCGCCGATAGCACCGCAAGTCTCATTTGGACTCTCCTGGAGGTGAAATATGGACCCTGAAGAATTTGGCGGGCTTGAAAGCCCCAATTGGGCGAACAATGAGGAACTAAAGGCGCTCAATCAGAAGATGGATTGGATGCTGGCCAAGCTCGATATCATGATCGGACATTTAGCCACCAGCGCGAACGCCAGCGCCGCATTCGCAGCGCTTAAGCGTTCCCCTTACGATAAAGGCTGACAGGTATTCGTCGTAAAGTTGCGCCCGTGCGAGGATCGCCATTGCATCTTCGCCGGGCACAGCTGTTTGCATCGCCCACGCCATTGCATTTTCGCGAGCTATGCCGCTCCGGCGATCAGCGTCGGTCACGCTCCAAAAGCTCGATAATGCGGCTTAGCTTCTTCTCGATGGCGTTCATTACGTAGCCGAAGACGGCAACGCCAATTCCCAACGGGAGAACCCATGACCAGTCGGTCACTCAGGCTTCTCCGGCTTAGCCTTCTTCGCCTTCGACGGCGTAAGTCCCGTGGGCTTGTGTTCGCGCGGGGATGCCGCCAGCGGCCCGACAACCTTCTTTAGCCGCTCGTCCCAGCGCTTCGCGCTTAGGTCAGCGCCGTGCTCCTTGGCGGCCGCTTTGAACTTGTCGGATTGACTAGGTGTCTTTCCCGACTGAGGTTGTTTGGCCATGCCCAATAAATTCCTCTTTGCTGATGAAGCAGGCTGCCTCACCTTCGAAAAGAAGCAAGGTGCTAGTCGCTACTTTATCCTTTGCACCGTTGCGATGGAAGATGACACGGTTTCAGGGGATCTGATTAGCTTGCGGCGAAAGCTGGCATGGGAAGGGGCAGAGCTAGGAGATTACTTCCACGCCACCACCGACAAGCAGGCCGTCCGCGATGCAGTTTTTGAGACCATCCTAAAACACGGCTTCAGGGTTCAGGCCACAATCATGGAGAAATCCAAGGCTCAACCAAAGCTCCGTCCGTCCGGGCCGCGCTTCTATCAATACGCCTGGTTCTATCATTTTAAGTTTGGGGCTCAAGGTGAGCTTGGTCCTAAGCATGAGGCCCTGATCACCGCCGCCACCCTTGGCGTGAAGAAGGAAAAGGTCGCCTTCCTGAACGCCATTGATGACGTGATGCGCCAAACGCTGCACGTCAAAGACTGGAAAATAGATTTCATGCCGTGCGCGGCCGACCCGTGCCTACAGGTCGCGGATTACTGCGCTTGGGCCTTGCAACGAAAATGGGAAAGCGGCGGAAAGGACTGCAAGTCGTATGACCTGATTTCCGACCGCATCACATACGAATTCGACCTGTTCGAAAAGGGCAAAGAGCACTTCTTTTGAGGTATTGCACGGCCCGCGAAATCCGCAATCTTGGCTATCTCTCCTGAAATGCTCCCAGAGCACTTATCACCAAGCGAGGGCCGTGCAGCCCCATCTACGCACGAAGGCGTAAAAAGTCCATTATTTCTTCTTAGGCCGCAACAGGCCCCCCATAAGTGAGACGCTTGCCGACGATGCCTTTGAGGGCTTCACGGGCGCGGTCGGCATCGTTGTAGCCATTGGCTTCGCGGAAGCTGTAGCGGAACTCGTATTCGGCCAAGTAGCGGTGCAAATGCTGCTCGCCACAATGCTGATAGATACCCTTCATGCCACGTTTGAAGATCGAGAAGCAGCCTTCAACGGTGTTCGTGGTCACGTCGCCGCGCACATATTCCTTGTTGTAGTGCTTGACGCTGCTGTGCTCGGCAAACTCGCGACCAATCTTGCGATACATGGTCGCTTCGTCGGTCATTAGGCGGGCTTCGCGGGCCAGATTGTCCTGAACGATCGGCTGGATGAGATTGCCCGCGCCGCCCTCTACATAGAACATGCGGCACTTGCCAGAATTGCGGTCAACAAGGCCGAGAACCGCCATTTTATGAGCGTGGCCACCCTTTGGGTTGCCGAAACCCTTGCGCTTGCCGATGTAAGTCTCGTCAACCTCAACCGCGCCGCCGTCCGAACCGAACGGGGCAAGGTCGCCACAGCGCATCGCTTCACGAATGCGGTGCACCAGGAACCAGGCCGACTTGTAGGTGATCTCCAAAACACGGTGCAGCTGGTGGGCACTGATGCCCTTCTTGCTGCTGGTGATCAGATAGACCGCCTGAAGCATCTTATGGAGCGGCATACGGCCATGCTCGAACACGGTGCCGACCTTGACGGTGAACTGCTTGCGGCACTCGCCGCAGGTTTTCAGGCCAATGCGGGCCGACTTGCCCTTGATCTCGTAAACCTTGCCTCCAACGACGCCACAGTGAGGGCAAACGATGCCGTCAGCCCACAGCACGCTTTCAAGATATTCGAAGGCGGCGGCTTCATTGTGGAAGTAGGTTTTCGACAGAACAGACACGGTGGTTTCCTCCCTATGGAAACCTTATAGCGCCCTCATTTGTGTTTGTAAAGTATACAATCGCCAGACAAGTAGGAAATGCATTGGAAATTAAGGGAGGCCGAATCGAAAATGGATAATGGGGACGACAACCGTGAACCTTCTACGAGAAGTGGAGAAATTCCTCAAAGTCAGTGACATGCCGGCCGCAAGATTCGGGCGCGAATCCGTAAAGGACCCACGCTTCGTCTTCGATTTGCGCAATGGGCGCGAACCGCGCCCGCGAACGATCGCAAGGGTTCGCGCCTTCCTGGAGGCGTTCCAATGATGAAACTCGCCCTGTCGCCGGCCGCCGCCGGCCTGCTCCGCGCCTTGGTCGCACGGGCGGGAATCAATCGGGATAGGATTTTGCTTACCGATTTCCGCTCAATCGATTGGCAATCGCTTACTTTCATCGGCGAACGGCATGAAATGGAGCTTAGGGTGCCTCTACCCGATGCCGACTTGCTCGCCGCGAGAATCAGCGACGGACTGGCCGACGCCGAATTCGCCATTCCCGGCCAGATCGTCGCCGACATTGGCCTCGAACGGCCGCCGTCCCACAACCGGGACGGCTCCGTGACCTTGCACATCGAGGCGCTGACGATTGCCGAGTGATCTAGCGCAGGGATGCGCGGATATTGGCCAGCGCGTCGTGCAGCGCTGCGCGGGCGTCGGGCCGACTGGCATCGGCCCCCTCCCCATCGGGAGGCGTCGGACGCTGACCCTCCCCCAAAAAATAGGCGATGCGATCAACCAGTTCACCCGGCGTTGCATCCTCGCGCGCAAATAGCCGAACGACGCGCGAATCCGACGCGACCTCATCCAACCGGTCGGTCAGTTCCAGCACCGCGTCCTTTTCCTCCAGCACCAGTTCTCCAAGCTCGACTTCAAACTCGGGCGGCTCGAAACTTCGCAATGCTATTGGGTGAACGCCACCGCCCAGTCTGATGGCGCCGAAACCGGCAGCCATGACGGCGAAACCGAGCGCTACGGCCTCCACGGATGAAAACCCCAGGCGCGAGCCGGCCCAGCCCGCGGCCGATGCCAGTGGAATTGGCGCGAGCCATTCTACCGCCACTTCCACCGGATGCTGCTTTCCTGCCCAGCTCATGGCTGGCAACTAGCCCAAATTGCTTGCCAAGCGGTTTAAGCAGGTCTGAGCGCGGGGATAGTTCAGGCTTTGGATTCGATCGCCGCGATCAATGCTTCGGTAAAGGCCGGCACATCATCCGGCTTGCGGCTGGTGATGATGTTGCCGTCGGTCACCACTTCCTCGTCGACGACGTTGGCGCCGGCGTTCCTGAGGTCGGTCCGAATCGAGCGCCAGCTCGTCGCCTGCTTGCCGCGCAGCAGGTCCGCCTCGACCAGCAGCCACGGTCCGTGGCAGATTGCCGCCACGGGCTTTTCGGTACTGGCGAACTCGCGGATCAGCGCAATCGCGTCCTCGTGCATGCGCAACTGGTCCGGATTTCCGACCCCGCCGGGAAGCAGCAGCGCGTCATAATCGGACGCGGTCGCGTCCTTGATCAACAGGTTCGGCTTGATCGTCTTGCCCGGTTCGTCGTGCACGGTGCCCATGATCTCGTCGAGGCTCAACGACGCGAGCGTCACCCTGGCACCCTTGCGGAGCAATATCTCGCGCGGCCCGAACAGCTCGCTTTCCTCGAACCGGTTTGTGGCCATGATCAGCACATGGGCTTCGCCGATCGGCGGCATGCTTGTCTCCTCATTCGGCGCGGCGGGAACCACGGCGCCTCATTTCCTTTATGCATCGACCAACGATGGAGGTCGCCAAAAGGATGCTGCGTCATAGCTCCGACGACGAGCCGGGTTACAGCCGTCAAAGGAAGGGGCGGTCCTGGGCCTATTTCGACGAACATGGCAAGCGCGTTACCGACCGGGCGGAGATCGACCGATTGAACGCGATCGCCCTGCCCCCGGCCTACACCGATGCCTGGTTCTGCAAGGATGCCAACGGCCATCTTCAGGCCACGGGGCGCGACTCCCGCGGGCGAAAGCAATATCGCTACCACGCCGATTTCCGATCGAAGCGCGAGCTATCGAAATATGAAGGCTTCCGCGAGTTCGGCAAAGCCCTGCCCAGGCTCCGCGCGCGGGTCGAGCGCGATCTTAAGCGGAAGAAGCTGGAGCGGGACACTGTGCTGGCGGCGGTCGTCCGGCTGATGGACCGCGAGCATATCCGCGTCGGCAATGAGGAATATGCCCGCAGCAACAAGAGTTTCGGGGCGACGACTTTGCGCGACCGGCATTTGAAGCGCGTTGGCGGCAAGCTGAAGATGCGCTTCCCCGGGAAGCAAGGCATCATCCACGAAGCCACCATCACCGACCGCAACCTGGCTCGGGTGGTCAAGAAGTGCCAGGAGCTGCCCGGCCAGCGGCTGTTTCAATATGTGAATGGCGATGGCCAGCCGCAGGCGATCAGCTCCACCGACGTCAATGACTATATCCGCGACGCCACCGGCGGCGACTTCACCGCCAAGCATTTCCGCACATGGGGCGCGAGCGTGCTGTTCTTCCAACAGCTGCTTGCCAAGGCGGAAGAGAAGAGGCTCAGCATCAAGACTGCGATCGAACCGGTTGCCGAAGCGCTCGGCAACACAGCGGCGATCAGCCGGAAAAGCTATGTCCACCCGGAGCTGATCAAGCTTCTCGAGCAGGATCCGCGCGATCCCTTGCATGGCTTCGTTGCACCGCCATCCCGCTCCCGCCTGTCGAGTGCTGAAGCTGCCTTCTTGGCCTTTTTGCGGAAGATGAAGCCTCGCCGCCAACGCAAGGCCGCGGGTTGAACCTTTTCGACTCCCCCGCCACAAGCGCCGCCATGAAGAGGATCAATGTCGCCGCGGCGCCGCGTGAGATCGACGGTGCGTTCGATTGGATCGTCGCCAATCTCGACCGGCTGGCGCTCGGCGGGCTGGTCGCCGGTGCGATCGTCGCGGTGATGCTGGCGATGCGCTGGGTCGGCCGCCGCATCCTGGCCGGCGAACCGGAGATGTGGGGCTGGAAGGGCATCATCGGGCGGGTGCTGGCCAAGACCAGCATCTTCTTCATGGTCGCGGCCGCGATCGACATCGTTGCAAGCTACGCAGCCATTCCGACCAAGCTGGCGCGCCTCGCCGACATCTTCTTCCTCGTCGCCACGGCCCTCCAAGTGGCGATTTGGGCGCGCGAGATCATCGTCGGCGTGATCCGCAGCCGGGTGGGCGATGATCCCGGCGCGTCGACGCTCGGCAATGCGATGTCGCTGATTCGCATCTTCGTGAACATCATCGTGTTCGCCATCGCGCTGGTGGTCATTCTCGACAATCTCGGCGTGAACGTCACGGCGCTGGTCGCGGGGCTCGGCATCGGCGGCATCGCTATCGGCCTCGCCGCCCAGGGCATCTTCTCCGACCTGTTCGCGGCCCTGTCGATCGTGTTCGACCGGCCGTTCCGCCGTGGCGACACGGTCCGCTACGGAACCGGCACCGACGTGACGGTCGGCACGGTCGAACGGATCGGCCTCAAGACCACCCGCCTCCGCAGCCAGACCGGCGAGCAGGTGATCATGGCCAACACCAAGCTGCTCGAGCAGGAGGTGCGCAACCTGGCCGAGGCCAAGGTCAGGCGCGTGACGGTGCCGTTCAGCCTGACCTACCGCACGACGCCGGAAACGCTGGAGCGGCTTCCGGAACTGGTCGAGCCGGCGGTGACTTCAATCAAGACGTGCAAGCTGGTCCGCTGTGTTGCGACCGCCTTCGCCCCCAGCTCGATCGACTGCGAACTGGTCTATGACGATCGAACGATCAGCCCCGACACGCTGGCCCACCACAAGTCCGACATCATCATCGCCGTCGCCCGCGCCTTCGCGGCCGAGGGAATCGAGTTCGCCTATCCCACCCAGACGACCTACACGGCGGCGCCCGATGGGACCCTGGTGATGCCATGGGCGCCGCCGGCCAAACGCAGCTAAGCTTGCCGTAGCGTCATTGCTGGCGCCCTTGCCAGCCGGCTTCGGGCGGGCCTAGGACATCTGCCGATGCCCATCGCCACCCTCGATGAAATCCGCGCGAAAGTCGGCCAATCCGTCGGCACTTCCGATTGGATCGAGGTCGATCAGGACCGCATCTCGGCCTTTGCCGATGCGACCGATGATCATCAGTTCATTCACGTCGATCCCACCGCTGCGGCAGCGGCCGGGTTCGGCGGCACCATCGCCCATGGCTTCCTCAGCCTGTCGCTGCTCAGCCGCATGGCAGCCGACGCAATGCTGGTCCCCGACACCACGAAAATGGCGGTCAATTACGGGCTCGACCGCGTCCGCTTCCTCGCGCCGGTCAAGTCCGGAAAACGGGTGCGCGGCCACTTCACGCTGGACAGCGCCGACGAGAAGGCGCCCGGCCAGCTGCTTTTGAAACACCAGGTCACGGTTGAGATCGAGGGCGAGGACAAGCCCGCCCTCACCGCCCAGTGGCTGGGGCTAATCTTCCTTTAAAGCCGGTTGCGGTCGGCGAACTGACGGATCAGCGCGGCCACCTCCGCACAATGAGTTTCGAGCAGGAAGTGACTTCCGTCGAGCAGATGCAGCTCTGCATTGGGCAAGTCGCGCAGATAGGCTTTGGCGCCCGCCTCCGTGAAGAAAGGGTCATTCTTGCCCCAGGCGATCAGCGTCGGCAGCTGCTTCAGCCGGAACCACTTCTGAATCTCGGGGTACAGCGCGACATTGCTGCCATAGTCGCCGAAAAGGTCGAGCTGCAGATCTTGATTCCCGGGGCGTTGCAGTAAGGCCCAGTCCAGCGACCAGAGCTCGGGCGAAACGAGTTCGATCTGGTCGGGATGAAGGCCGGCCACATACTGCAGGCGCGTCCCGTCCGCTCCGAGCCATCCCCGCAGCTTGTCGCGGTTGACGGCGGTCGGCTCGCGCCAATAGGCCTTGAGAGGAGCCCAGCCGGGGCTCAGCCCCTCTTCGTACGCATTTCCATTCTGGACGATGAGGAACGTCACGGCGTCGGGCCGCTTGAGTGCCAGCCGGAGGCCGACAGGGGCACCATAATCCTGGATGTAGAGGCCGAAGCGGTTGACGTTCAGCACATCGAGAAAGTCGGCAATCAAGTCCGCGTAGGCTTCGAAGCCATAGGCAAATGAGTCTTGAGGCGGAAATTGGCTGAATCCGAAACCGGGATAATCGGGCGCAATCAGCCGAAAACGATCGGCCAGCGTAGGGATCAGGTTGCGGAACATGTGCGAAGACGAGGGAAAGCCGTGCAGCAGCAATAGCGCCGGCGCATCCGGCCTGCCGGCCTCGCGGTAGAATATGTCGAGTTCGCCGACCCTGACAGTGCGGTGCCGAACGACTGGCTTGGCTGGCACCGTCGAGGCTCTGGAAGGCGAGCCGGCGGCGCCGAGCATCAGGGCCGCCCCCACGGCACCGAGTCCCATCGAATCGCGACGGCTGAATCGATCGAACAGCATTCTCTTCCGCTTCCTCCGCAAATCCGGGCGGAGTGATCGGCCTTGCCGTAGGGGAACGGAAATGCCGGTTTTCTATCGAAACGATAGGCGCCATATGGAGTGGCAACTCTAGCCGGGAGCCCCCTTCATGTCCGTCCGCGACGCCGTCATCGTCTCCACCGCCCGCACGCCGATCGGCCGCGCCTACAAGGGCGCCTTCAACGCCACCCCCTCGCCGACCCTCGCCGCCCATGCCATCCGCGCGGCGGTCGAGCGCGCCGGGGTCGACGGCGCCGAAGTCGACGACTGCATCATCGGGGCTGCGCTTCAGCAGGGCGTTCAGGCGACCATCGGCCGCACCGCCGCACTCCGCGCCGGACTGCCGGTCACCACCGCCGGCATGTCGATCGATCGCCAATGTGCGTCGGGCCTGATGGCCATCGCCACCGCCGCCAAGCAGGTGATCGTCGACCGCATGGACGTGATCGTCGCCGGCGGCGTCGAGAGCATTTCGCTCGTACAGACGCCTGAGATGCGGCTCGGTCCGGACATGGAGCTGCTGGCGATGCACAGACACGTCTACATGCCGATGATCGACACCGCCGAGGTGGTCGCCAAGCGCTACGGCATCGACCGCGACGTCTGCGACGAATATGCGCTTCAGTCTCAGCAGCGCACCGCCGCCGCCCAGGCCGAAGGCCGCCTGTCGGCGGAAATCATCCCGGTTACCGCGAAGATGGGCGTCAAGGACAAGGAAACCGGCGAGGTCTCGTTCAAGGAAGTGACTATCGACAAGGATGAGGGCAACCGACCGGACACGACGCTCGAAGGCCTCAAGAACCTCCAGCCGGTACGCGGCGAAGGCTATAACGTCACTGCCGGCAACGCCTCCCAACTGTCGGACGGCGCCTCAGCTTGCGTGGTGATGGACTCCCGCCTCGCCGAGCAGCGCGGCCTGGAGCCGCTCGGCCGCTATATCGGCATGGCGGTCGCCGGCACCGAGCCCGACGAGATGGGCATCGGTCCGGTGTTCGCGGTGCCCAAGCTGCTGCAGCGCTTCGGCCTCAAGATGGACGACATCGGCCTGTGGGAATTGAACGAGGCGTTCGCGGTGCAGGTGCTCTACTGCCGCGACAAGCTCGGCATCCCCAATGACCTATTGAACGTCGACGGCGGCGCCATCTCGATCGGCCACCCCTACGGCATGTCCGGCGCACGCCTGACCGGCCACGCGCTTATCGAAGGGAAGCGCCGGGGCGCCAAATATGTCGTCGTCACCATGTGCGTCGGCGGAGGCATGGGCGCGGCGGGCCTGTTCGAGGTTCTGTAATTCGTCATCCCCGCGAAAGCGGGGACCCAGTTATTTGCTTAGCCAGGTTCCCGCTTTCGCGGGAATGGCGATATGATGCGTCAATGACCCCCGTCGAGCTCATCGCCCTCGCCGCCTCGACCAGCCTCCTGGCCGGCTGGCGGCTTTATCTGGTGACGCTGATCACCGGGCTCGGCATGAAGTTCGGCTGGGTTGCGCTGCCCGACCAGCTGCAGGCCCTCGACGTGCTTGCCAACAACTGGGTGTTGGCCATCGCGGCGGCCGGCACTTTCGCCGAATTCTTCGCCGACAAGATCGCCTGGGTCGACAGCGCTTGGGATGCCATCCACAGCTTTATTCGGCCATTGGGCGGCGCGCTGCTTAGCCTGGCGATTATCGATGCGGGCGACCCGGCTTGGCAGGTCGGCAGCTTCCTGCTGGGAGGAGGCGCCGCCTTCATCGCCCATGCCGGCAAGGCCGGCGCACGGACGCTGGTGAATACTAGCCCCGAACCATTCTCCAACGTGGCCGTGTCGACTGTCGAGGATGTGGCCACTGGAGGCTTGCTCGCGCTGGCCATCGCCAATCCGATAGCCGCGGCCATCATTGCGCTCGGCCTCGTGCTGCTCTCGATCTGGCTGGTCATGGCAGCCCGTCGCGCATTGGCGCGTTTGATTGACCGCGTGAACCCAAGACAGCCCATCGCGTGAACCGAGCGCCGAGCAAGACACGGCACGACCCGCGCTGGACGCTGGTCATGTCCGTCGCCGCATCTTCGCTGAGCTTCATTGACGGCTCGATCCTCAACGTCGCCCTGCCGGCGATCCGGTCCGGAACCGGCGCCGGCGCGGCCGAGGTCCAGTGGGTGGTCAACATCTACACCCTGCCGCTCGCCGCCCTGATCCTGCTCGGCGGTGCGCTGGGCGATCACCATGGCCGCCGGCTGTGGCTGGTCATCGGCACCGCCCTGTTCGGCGCCGGATCGCTTGCCTGTGCGGTCAACAGCTCGCTCGAGCCGCTGCTGGCGGGCCGCGCCTTGCAGGGCATCGGCGCCGGCCTGCTGCTGCCGAACAGCCTGGCCCTGCTGAATGGAGTCTATGAAGGCGAGGCTCGCGGCCAGGCGATCGGCACCTGGGCCGCGGCCGGCGCCATCGCCGCCGCCATCGCCCCCCTGATCGGAGGCTGGCTGGTCGAGCATGTCGGCTGGCCGAGCATCTTCTGGATCAACCTGCCGCTCGTCGCAGCCGCGATCTTCGTCGCGCTGACCCGCGTCGAGGAAGTCCGCGAGCCCGAAAAGGCGCGGCTCGACATAGTCGGCGCCCTGCTCGCCACCCTCGGTCTCGGCGCGGCGACCTATGGCTTGACGCTGTGGTCGCAAACCTTCGCCCTGACCACGATGGCGGCAGTTGGCCTGGCCGTCGGCGCTATGCTGCTGGTCGCCTTCATCGTCTGGGAAATGCGGCTCGGTGACAAGGCGATGGTTCCATTGTCGCTGTTCGAGAATCGCTGCTTTTCCGCGCTCAACCTGATGACCTTCCTGCTCTACGGCGCCATGGGCGGGTCGTTCCTGCTAATCCCCTATGTGCTGATCGAGGCGGGCGGATATTCGCCGATCGAGGCCGGCCTGTCGCTGTTGCCGATGTCGATCCTGCTGGGGCTTGCCTCGCCGATGATGGGGAAGCTCGCCGTGCGCTTGGGGCCGAAGGTTCCGCTCACCGTTGGTCCGATCGTCGTGGGAGCCGGCCTGCTCCTCGCCACGCGAATTTCCGAAGACCAGGCCTACTGGACCCATGCTTTCCCCGCCATCCTCGTCATGTCGATCGGCATGGCGCTGGCCGTCGCTCCGCTGACCAGCACGGTCCTCGCGGCGGTCGACAAGCATCAGACGGGCATGGCCTCTGGCTTCAACAGCGCGGTCGCCCGGGTCGGCGGTCTGATCGTGGTCGCTCTGTTGGGCGCCGTCCTGATGGGGAGCGGCAAGGCCATGTTGGAGCCGTTCGCGACAGCGCTGGTTGCCATGGCGATCGTCGCGGCACTCGGCGGCGCCGCGTCCTTCTTCGGCCTGTCCGGCAAGTGGAAGCGCAATCCCGACGCGCTCAAGTGATTGAACCTCCTGCGGCCATGCGGGTTTGAACGGACAAGCAGGAGGTTCGACCGATGCCTGAATCCGCGACTCCGCTGGCCGAGCGCATTGCCCGAGTGCTCGCCGGCAGCGCGCATAGCAGCAATGCAGAAGGCAGCGATCCGTCGGCTGCCGCCAAAGTCGACGCGACTTGGCCCGAGCATATGAATGAGGCGCTGGCCGTGTTGCACACCATGCGAGAGCCGGACGAGGCGATGGCGGCAGTCGGTGATGTCGAAATGTGGCGGCGGATGGTCGGGGCCGCAATTGCCGAGCGGGTCGACCCGGCCGAGACCCGGCTAGGCTAGCCACTCGCCGTTAATTTTGTGGTAAATGGCGCCCTCTGACGACTCAGCGGGAGGGCGGCAATGAATCGCTTACAGCGACTGTCACTGGCCTTGGCGTCGACCACATTGTTCGGCGTTGCGGCCCCATATGAATTCACTGCGCAGCAGCTTTCGCTGCTCGACCCCTCGGCGCGGATGGCCGCCCTGTGCGGCGGCGGCAAAGGCTCGTCGATGCGCGACAAGCTGGCCCTGTCCTTTGCCATGGTGCAGGCTCAGGCTCCGGCTGCAATCCGGCTCTACGACGGTCTGGGGAAGATCGATTTTCCGATCAGCACCAAAAGCGCCGAGGCCCAGCGCTACTTCAACCAGGGTCTGGGCTTCGCCTATGGCTTCAACCATGCCGCGGCGATTGCCTCCTTCCGGGAGGCGCAACGGCTAGATCCCGATTGCGCCATGTGCTTCTGGGCCGAGGCGCTCGCCCACGGCCCCAACATCAACGCCCCGATCACGCCCGACGCCAATGCGCAGGCGCTGAAGGCGGTCGCCCGGGCGCAGCAGCTGGCGGCTAATGTCACTCCGCCCGAGCGGGCGCTGATCATGGCCCTGACCAAGCGCTATTCGGCCGATGTCAACGCCCAGCGCGCCGAGCTCGACGGCGCCTATGCCGACGCGATGCTGACCGTCGCGCGCTTCTATCCACAGCACGACGACATTGCCCTGCTCGCCGCCGAAGCGGCGATGGACACTTTGCCGTGGGACTATTGGGAGCCCGATAAGCAGAACGCCAAGCCGCGCCTGGGCGAAGCCATCCGGCTGGTCGAGATGGTCCAGGCTCGCAACCCGGCGCATCCGCAGGCGCCGCATCTCTATATCCACCTGATGGAAAATGGCCCCGATCCCAAGCGGGCCGAAGCGGCTGCCGATCGGCTGGCCGCGCCGCTGGCGGGCGACGCCGGGCACATGGTCCATATGCCGGCTCATATCTATTACCGGCTTGGGCGGTGGAAGGACTCGATCCGCGTCAACATCGAGGCCGCCCGCAAGGACGAGGCCTATATTCGGGAGGCGGGCGACAAGGGTTTCGTCCGCTACGGCTATTACCCGCACAACGTCCACTTCATCGTCACCTCGGCCCAAATGGGCGGCGACCTGCCGACCGCCATTCGCGAGGCGAACAGGCTGGCGTCGATCGTCGACGCAGGCACTGCATCCCAGCTGGCGTGGGTCCAGGCCATTTATGCCGCGCCCTATTTCGCCACGCTTCAGTTTGCACCGGCCGCCGACGTGCTGGCGCTGCCGGAGTCCGACCCGCGTCTCGCCTATGTCCAGGGCGTGCGCCACTATGTCCGCGCGGTCGCCTATGCCCAGCAGAAGAACGAGATCGGGTTCGACTGGGAGATGAAGGAATTGGCTCGCGTCCGCCAGCTGGATGCGCTGAAACCGATGGCCGACCAGGGCATGCCCGCTGCGGATCTCCTCGGTCTGGCCGAGCACGTCGCGCGCGGCAAATATGCCTCGATCCGTGGGCGTCATCTGCAGGCGGCCGACCATTATCGCCAGGCAGTCGCGGTGGAGGACCGTATTTCCTACATGGAGCCGCCCTGGTGGTACTTCCCGGTCAACCAGTCGCTCGGCGCGGCCCTCTACCGCGCCGGCCGCTACGGAGAGGCGCAGCAGGCGTTCACCGCCGCGCTGGCCAAATATCCCGGCAATGGCTGGGCTCTCTACGGCCTTGCCGCCTCGGAGCAGAAGCTGGGCCGCCGGGCGCAAGCCGCCGCCGCGACCGCTGCGCTCAACCGCGCCTGGATGGGCGATCCGAAATGGCTGCGGATGGAGCGGCTGTAGCTAGGCCGTCATTGCGAGGAGCCGAAGGCGACGCGGCAATCTACCCGCTCGACCGGATAGATTGCTTCGCTTCGCTCGCAATGACGATCAAGCGTTTCCTGCGATGAACTTCTCGACCACGGGCGCGATCCGCTCGCGCCACTTGCGGCCGTTGAAGATGCCGTAGTGGCCGACATCCTCGGCCAGATAATATTGCTTCTTTGAAGCTGCGAGCCCCGTCGCCAGGTCGAGCCCGGCCTTGGTCTGGCCGATGCCCGAAATATCATCGCGCTCACCCTCGATCGCCAGCAGCGGCGTATCCTTGATCGCCTTGGGATCGACCCGGCGGCCGCGATGCTCGAACTCGCCCTTGGGCAGCAGGTGGCGCTGGAACACGGTGTCGACCGTCTGGAGGTAGAATTCCGCGGTCATGTCGCACACCGACAGATATTCGTCGTAGAAGCCCCGCGTCGCATCCGCGCTTTCGTCGTCGCCGACCACCAGATGCTTGAACATCTCCCAATGGCTGATGAGATGGCTGCCGAGGTTCATGGTCATGAAACCGGCGAGTTGCAGGAAGCCGGGATAAACCTTGCGGCCCGATCCGGGGTAAATCATCGGCACGGTGGCGATCACGTTGCGCTGGAACCAGCTGTGCGGACGTTCGGTCGCCAGCGAATTGACCGCAGTCGGCGCCTTTCGCGTATCGACCGGGCCGCCCATCATGGTCAGCGTCTTCGGCCGGGCCGGATGCTTGTCGGCATTCATGATCGCCGTCGCCGCATAGGCCGGAACCGACGGCTGGCACACCGCCAGCATGTGCGGCCGCTTGCCGGTCCGTTCGTAAATCGCCTGCGCAAACTCAATCAGATAGTCGATGTAATCGTCGAGATCGAAGCTGCCCTCGCTGACCGGCACGAGCTTGGCGTCGCGCCAGTCGGTGATAAATACGTCGTGCCTGGGCAGCATCCGCGCCACCGTGCCGCGCAGCAGCGTCGCATAGTGGCCGGACATCGGCGCGACGATTAGCAGCGGCTCTCCGCCTGCCGCGTCGACCTTGCGGAAATGCTTGAGCTGGCCGAACGGCTTGCGCAGGGCGATGTCCTCGTCGATCGGCACCAGCTTCTTGCCGACCTCGACCTCATCGATGCCGAACTCGGGCTTTCCGCGGGGCGCCGAGGCATGGGCGAAAACTTCAAGGCCCGCTGCAACCAGCGGGCCCATCGAGGAATAGCCGAACGGGTTGGTCGGATTGTTGAGCCAGCCGGCGCCGAGCCCCGCCAGCTTGCTCGCGCTGGTCAGCAGCGAGCGCTGCACCTCATAGGCATCGTAAAGCATCAAAATTCCTTGAGATGGGGCACGGACCGATGAATGTGGGACCGCTAACATCGAACGGCAAGCAAAATGCTGCATTGCACCCACCGCATCGCGGCAATTGAGGCAAAGCGGACACACTGCTAGGCGGGGCGAATGGCCATTTCCACCAGCGCCCCGAAGGGCAAATCCCTGTCCGACCTCGGCATGGTGTGGAGCTTCGCCCGCCACTACCCCGGCCGGATCCTGGCTGCCGCTGGGGCATTGCTAGTCGCCGCCGCCACCACTTCGGCGGTCCCGATCGCCTTCAAGCTGATCATCGACCGCGGCTTTTCGGCAAGCAGTGGCGACACCGGCAACATCTCTCGCTGGTTCGAATATCTGATCCTATTGGTGATCGTGATGGCGCTGGCCACCGCCATCCGCTTCTACTTCGTCACCTGGATCGGCGAGCGGGTGGTGGCCGACATCCGCCTCGCCGTTCACCGCAACCTGCTGCGGCTCGCCCCAGGCTTTTTCGAGGAGAATCGCCCGGCGGAAATCACCAGCCGGCTGACGGTCGACACGACCATCATCGAACAGGTGGTCGGCACGACCATTTCGGTCGCGCTGCGCAATATCGTCATGGGCGTGATCTGCACCGGCGTGCTGTTCTATCTGGCGCCGAAGCTGGCCGGCATGATGCTGCTCGGCATCCCCTTCGTGATGCTTCCGATCATCCTCCTCGGCCGCCGGGTCCGCGCCGTCTCGACCAGGAGCCAGGACCGGATCGCCGATGTCGGCACGGTCACCAGCGAAGTGCTCGGCGCGATGAAGATCGTCCAGGCCTTCAACCAGCAGGGCCGCGAGGCCGAGCGCTTCTCCGAGGCGACCGAGACTGTGTTCAGCACCGCCAAGAAGCGGATCGCCCTGCGCGCGATCATGACCGCGTCGATCATCACCGTGGTGTTCAGCTCGATCACGCTGATCATCTGGCAGGGCGCGATCGACGTTGCCGCGGGCCGGATGACCGGTGGGACGATCGCCGCCTTCGTCCTGTCCGGCGGCTTGCTGGCGGGCGCGTTCGGCGCCCTTTCCGAGGTCTATGGCGACCTGCTGCGTGCCGCCGGCGCGTCCGAGCGGCTCAACCAGCTGCTCAAGGCCGAACCCGAGATCAAGGCGCCGGCCAATCCGGTTCCGCTGCCCCTTCCCGCCGAGGGCCGCCTCAAGTTCGAGCACGTCACCTTCCACTATCCGACCCGCAAGGACACCTCTGCTCTCGAAGAATTCACCCTCGAGGTCCGGCCCAACGAGCGGCTGGCGGTGGTCGGACCCTCGGGCGCCGGCAAGACCACGCTGT
>JALYNQ010000043.1 GCA_030773115.1 Pseudomonadota bacterium | reverse complement strand
GTGCCCACGTTCACGTGCGGCTTGGTTCGCTCAAATTTGGCTTTGGCCATGACTGTCTTCCGGTATCGAACTGTCTCTAGGTGGTCTTGCCGTTGTCCCTGGTGCCCATGACGCGGATTGAACGCGTGACCTCTCCCTTACCAAGGGAGTGCTCTACCACTGAGCTACATGGGCAATCCTGGAGCGGGTGAAGGGAATCGAACCCTCGTCGTAAGCTTGGAAGGCTTCTGCTCTACCATTGAGCTACACCCGCCCGTGGCGCCTGGGCTCGCGGCCTTTGCCATTGGCAAGCGCGCCGCGTCAATGGTCAGCTGCCGGCTGAGTCGGCAAGAACGGCGAGCGAGGCGACAACCGACGCAATCGCCAGCAGGATCAGCAGGGCCATAAAACCCTGGCCCTCCTTGCGGTCGGCAATCACCCGCTCGTTGAGGTAGAGCCGCCCATCATCGGTCCGCTTGACCGTGCCGCTGGCCAGCGCCTGGTCGAGCAGCTGCTGCTCTTTTTCCTTGAGCTCCAGGGCAATGGCACTCGCCGGACTGAACGCTCTGGCTTTCTTTAGCCTGCCCTCGACCTTCGCTTCCACCTCTTCCTGCCGTGAAGCGGCGACCAATGCGGCGGTAACGGCGGGATTGACCATGGACTAGCTCCCTCGATTTCAAATCTAGGTAATCCATTGGCGCCCGCCAAGGAACGACTCCTCCATCCGTCGATTGAATCCGCCGTACTGAGCTTATGGAGAAGTCCTATGGCGGCGCGTCCATCCTGGCGCGGTCAGATTCGGCTGGCGCTGGTGTCGATTCCCGTGGAGATTTATCCGGCCACCAAGACCGGCAAGTCGATCGCCTTCCACCAGGTCCACGAGCCCTCGGGTCAAAGGGTGCGCTACGAGAAGGTGGTGCCCGGCATCGGTCCGGTCGATCGCGATGAGATCCTCAAGGGCTATGAGGTCTCCAAGGGCGAATATGTCCTGCTCGATCCGGAGGAGATCGAGAAGGTCAAGCTGGAGAGCCGCAAGACGCTGGAGCTGACGCAGTTCGTCAAGCTGACGGACATCGACCCCATCTATTACGACAAACCCTATTATGTGACGCCGGCCGACGACCTCGCCGAGGAAGCCTTCGTCGTCGTCCGCGACGCGCTCAAGAAATCAGGCAAGGTTGGAATCGGCCAACTGGCGATGCGCGGCCAGGAATATGTCGTCAGCCTCAAGCCCTGCGGTCGCGGCATGGTGCTGGAAACGCTGCGCTACGCCGACGAGGTCAACAAGGCATCGAGCTATTTCCGCGACATCGGCGATGCAAAGCCCGACCCCGACCTCCTCGAAATGGCCGAGACGCTGATCGAGAAGAAGACCAGCGAGTTCGACGCCAAGGAGTTCGAGAACCGCTACATCGACGCGCTGAAGAAGCTAATCGCCGAGAAGCAGAAGAAGAAGGGCAAGCGGATCATTCAGGATGACGAGCCCGATCGAGTTCCCAAGGGGTCCAACGTCATCGACCTGATGGCCGCGCTCAAGAAGAGCCTCGGCGATGACAAGGCCAAACCGCGTGTGAAAGAAGGGTCAGCCAAGCCTGCACCGAGACGCGCCGCCGCCAAAAAAGCGGCTCCGAAGAAGGCCGCAGCGCGCAAGCGGGCCTGAGCCATGGCCCGCGGCAAGCTCGACATCGAGACCTACAACCGCAAGCGCGACTTTGCGAAGACCAAGGAGCCGCGCGGGCGCAAGCTCAGGGGCAAGGGTGATAGTTTCGTCGTCCAGAAGCACGACGCCTCGCGGCTGCACTGGGATTTCCGGCTCGAGCTCGATGGCGTGCTCAAAAGCTGGGCCGTGCCCAAGGGCCCGTCGCTCGATCCCGACGACAAGCGGCTGGCGGTGCGGACCGAGGACCACCCGCTCGACTATGGCGAGTTTGAGGGCGTGATCCCCAAGGGGGAATATGGCGGCGGCACGGTGATGCTGTGGGACAAGGGGAAATGGGAGCCCGAGCCGGGCAAGGATCCCAGCAAGACGATTGAAGAGGGCCATCTTCATTTCACGCTCGAAGGCGAGCGGATGAAGGGCGAATGGGTGATGTTCCGCCTGAAGCCGCGCCCAGGCGAGCGGCAGGAGCCGTGGATGTTGAAGAAGGTCGATGACGAATTTGCCAAGCCGGAGGAGGGCGATGCGCTTGTCGAGAAATGCGTGACCAGCGTCACCACCGACCGCAGCATGGCCGAAATCGCCGCAGGCACTGACGTCTGGCGATCCAACCGCGGCGGCACGAAGGGCGGCTGGCAGAAGCGCAAGGCGCAGGCCCGCCCGCCGGAGTTCCAGGCCCCCCAACTGGCAACGCTGGTCGATGCCGTTCCGACCGGCAACGACTGGCTGCACGAATATAAATATGACGGCTATCGACTGCTGATTTCCACCGCGGGCGGCGCCGCGACCGCCTGGACCCGCAAAGGCAATGACTGGAGCGACAAGTTCCGCGCAATCGTCCGCGCGGCGGCAAAGCTTCCCGCCGGGTGCTTGATCGACGGCGAGGCGGTCGCGCTCGACAAGAAGGGCAAGCCCAGCTTCCAGCTGCTGCAATCGACCCTAAAGGTAGGCGAGGCCGACCTCGCCTTTTACGCCTTCGACTTGCTGGTCGACCAGGGCGAGGACATTTCAGAGCTGCCCAATATTGAGCGCAAGGAGCGGCTGGCCGCCTTGCTGAAGGCGGCCAATCCGCCCATCCTCTACGGCGACCATGTGATCGGCAAGGGCGAGAAGCTGTTCGACGCTATCTGCAAGGCGGGCGGCGAGGGCATCATCTCGAAGCGGGCCAAGGCTTCTTACAAGGGCGAGCGGGCCAGGAGCTGGCTCAAGATCAAATGCATCCAGCGGCAGGAATTCGTCATTGTCGGCTGGCAGGAAAGCGACAAGCGCCATGGCTTCCGCTCGCTCCACCTCGGCGTCCGCGAAGGGCGCAAGCTGCGCTACGCCGGTAAAGTCGGCACCGGCTTCGACACCAGGATGATCCATGACCTCAGCGACCGGATGAAGCCGCTCGAAGTGGGCGAGCCGCCGCTCGAGATCCCGCGCTCTGCCCGCCGCGGCTCGCACTGGCTCGAGCCGAAGCTGGTCGGCGAGGTGGCCTATACCGAATTCACCTCGGATGGCATTTTGCGCCACCCGAGCTTCATCGCCCTGCGCGAGGACAAGCCGGCGAGGGAGGTGGTGCTGGAGAAGCCGGAGAAGCTCGCAAAGGCTGCCAAATCAAAGAAGGATGCCGCTTCGCCCGACCGCTTCGGGATCAAGATAAGCAACGAAGAACGGGTCATCTATCCGGGCGACGGGCTGACCAAGGGCGACCTCGCCGACTATTATGCGGCGATCGAGTCATTGATGCTGGTCGACATGGCCAAGCGGCCGGTCAGCCTGATCCGCTGCCCGCAGGGGCGGGCCAAGCAATGCTTCTTCCAGAAGCATGACAATGGCTCGATGGGCCCGCATGTGAAGCATGTGCCGGTCGAGGAAAGCGACGGCGAGGTCCAGGACTATCTCTATGTCCAGGACGCGCGCGGGATCCTCGCCTGCGTGCAGATGGGGACGATCGAGTTCCACGGCTGGGGCAGCAAGGCGAGCAAGCTTGAATATCCCGACCGGCTGGTGTTCGATCTAGACCCCGACGAGGGCCTCGATTTCAACAAGGTCAAGGCGGCGGCCGAGCGCCTGCGCGACCTGCTCGCCGATCTCGGCCTGGTGACCTTCCCGATGCTGACCGGCGGCAAGGGCATCCATGTCGTGGCGCCGCTCGATGCGAAGGCGGATTGGCCCAAGGTCAAGAGCTTCGCCGAGCGGTTCAGCAGGGCAATCGCCGAAGCCGAGCCGGAAGTCTTCACCGCCAACATCCGCAAGAACCAGCGCAAAGGCCGCATCTTCCTCGACTGGCTTCGCAACCAGCGCGGCGCGACCGCAGTGATGCCCTATTCGGCGCGCGCCAAGGAGGGGGCGCCGGTGGCCGCGCCGATCGCCTGGGAAGAGCTGGACAAGTTCAAGTCGGGCGCAGCCTTCTCGATCCGCGATGCCGATGAGCTGCTGGATCGCGCCAGCTCCAAATTATTGACCGGCTGGGGCCAAGCGAAGCAGCGATTGCCCAAGGCCTGATCAGAATTGTTACCTTAAGCTGGTCGAACCGCGAGCCCGTCAACTTCATCAACTTTGCCACCCTTGGACGGGCTGCCCGCAGAAGCTTAGGCCTTGTCGAGGGTAACAAATGAGCGCCTGTCAGAGTTACAGCGAGGGTGACGAATAGTGCCAACGCATCGATGCAACATGAGAAAGAACCGCGCCCGGACGACTCCGGACCGGCAATCGGTGGCATGATTCAGCAGCTGTAGGACAGCGAAATCTGCGGTTCCGCCAATGACTGCTTTCAACCCATTGCGGACATTCGATTGGTAGGCCAGAACAACCTGGTGATGTGGTCTGCATGGCTCTTGGCAACCATCGCCGTAGCCCAGCCTAGCGGGCAAACAGTCCTGCTTGGCACTCCGGTCCAGTTCCAACGTCTCAAAAGCCGTCGCAGCTGCCAGCTTAGAATCCCAAAGTTAAGGCAGCTTTGCCAGCCTAAATGGTTCTCGACGGGGGCAGCAATGGAGGTAGCCGTCGCGGACTTCGACAATGATGGGCTGGAGGATGTGGCGGTCAGATTTCGCTCTCGTCTCGGATGCGGTTCACATGGTTGCCCTACGCAACTTTACCATGCCCAGCGTGATACCTTCGTTCCCATGTTGCAAAATATGGTAACCGATGGTCCAGTCGCTCGCTGTCGTAGATCGATTTCCGGAGTTGCCTTTCCGGCAAGCACCCACAAGTTGGTGTGCTTCATGTTCCCGGGGTGGACCGACAAGGATATGGACCCGCCCAGAGTTGTCGACTTTCAGGGCGCTCGGTTCATGCTGCTTACCGGTCCCTCGCTTGATGCGACCCTGATCAATCACAGCCTAACCGAAGTGCCCTGTGGCGATACCAGTCAATGCATCGAGGCCTTCTACGAGCGCGGCCATTATGCACACACAGAAGATCGTAGCGTCATCCGTGGACGGTATGTGGTTCGACAAGACCGTTACTGCGCGGGATGGGATGATCATCAATTCTGCAAGGCCGTATACCAGTCAGGTGATGGCCAGTTGGCGACCACAGATTTAAAATGTGGTGTTCCATGCCTCAGTTTGGTTGAACGGAGTAGTGCACCCAGGGCGGCGGATTTTGAGCCGTTGGATTAATGACCGTTTTCCACCCCTTCCGGCCATCTGTGGACGCCCCCTTCGACGCAAAGCAGACATTCATTCACAGCCCGATGCGGGCCATTTCCTCGTTTGATGCACCCCCGTCCCGAAGCTTCAGGAGCTCCTCGGGATCAAATTCCTCGCCAAACAGTGGCGGTTGCATTGTCGTTGCCATCTCGGGAGTTTTCATGAACGCTATGCAGCCAGCCTTGGTCGGCTTGTTGTCACAAGTGATCTCCACTTCGTTACCGTCGGGGTCGCGGTAGTAGAGCGACGACGTGAAGTGGTGGTTGACGCACAGCGTCGGCATGATCCCGAGGTTCTTGAGGCGATCATATTGGTCTGCCAGATCGGAAGGACCGCCACAGCCGAAGCCAATATGATCAACGCCCCTTGCATCCTCTGGCTTTTCGCCGGTTTCCCCATCGTCCCATAGTACGAACCGGTGATGCTCCTCGTCGAAGCTCATGAACGCCGCGAGTTCATTCTGAAAATGCACGCGTGCGTTGAGGGCATTGGCATACCATTCAATCTCGGCGGGAAGGTTGCGGGTCCTAAGTCCGAAATGCCCTAATTGAAGCGCCTGGCTCATGTTGCTGCTCCTGCGGCTGCGTCCTGAAGAGGCATCTCCGGGCGACACAAGTCAATGGCAGCTTTCCACCCATTGCAGACAGAAGATGCAGTTTGAGACAGGCAGCAGTTAACTTCATCAATGATTGGATCGCCATCGAGCTGCTTGTGAAGGCCCCCAGCGGCGAAAACGACGCTAAAGTCCGAGCCAAGCTTATTGCGGACGCGGAGGCCGCGGGACTTGATGATGATGAAGCGAAGGCCTGCTTGGCCGATCCTGACGTCGCCAAAGTCGTCGCAAAACACCAAGGCAGCTAATGGCTGCTTTCCACCCACACTTGCCGCGACAGGTTTGGCCCAGTGCGGCCCTCGGTACTCGATTCTCTTAGATCATCGTGTAGGTGGTCGACCCATCGTCCCAGGCGACGACCTGCTGATAGGCGACGCCGGCCGTGTTGTAGAGGATCGCGGTCACCGCGAACGCTTCGGTGCCGGCCTGGTCGTAGTTGTAGAA
>JALYNQ010000042.1 GCA_030773115.1 Pseudomonadota bacterium | reverse complement strand
TTCACCGCCCAGTACAACCAGAACCCTGAAATTTTCGAATTTCCCTTCCTGTCGGGAATCCTCGCGGTGATGATCGCCGCGCCGCTGATCCAGACCATCCGCGACGAGGGCGGCTGGCGCTTCCCCTATGCCCGGCTGCACCGCCACGCCTGGACCGACGCGGTGATCGGAGCGGCGAGCCTTGTCTTCACCGGCATCACCTTCCTGCTCGCCTGGCTGATCGCGTCGCTGTTCGACGTCATCGGGATCGAGGCGATCAAGGACCTGCTGCAGGAAGAATGGTTCAGCTGGATGCTGGCCGGGCTGGCGTTCGGCGGGGCGGTCGGCATCCTGCGCGAGCGCGATGCCCTCGTCGGCACGCTGCAGAAGCTGGTGATGGTGGTTCTTGCCGTGCTCGCGCCGGTCCTGGCCGTCGCGTTGGCTGCGTTCCTGCTGTCGCTGCCGTTCACCGGGCTCAAGGGCCTGTGGGAATCGGACATTCCGGCGACGCCGATGCTGCTGCTGTCGGGGGCGGGTGCGATCCTGCTGGTCAATGCGGTGATCGGCGACGGCCGCGACGAGCGCAGTCCCAACATCTGGCTCAGGCGCGCCGCTCTCGTCCTGGTGCTCTGCGTGCTGCCGCTGGCGGTGCTCGCGGCCCTGTCGATGGGTCAGCGCATCGGCCAGTACGGCTGGACGCCGGAGCGAATCTGGGGCGCGGTCGCGGTGGCCATCGCCATTGCCTACGGCCTCGCCGCCTGGTGGGCGGTCTATAAGGGTCGCAAGGATTTCGACGAGCCGCTGCGCCCGCTCCAGACCGGCCTCGCCATCGGCCTCTGCGGCCTCGCACTGTTCCTGGCGCTGCCGATCCTCGACTTCGGCTCGATCAGCGCTCGTTCGCAGCTGGCGCGCCTGGAAAGCGGCCAGATCAAGCCGGAGGAGTTCGACTGGACCGCGATGGCCTTCGACTTCGGGCCGGCAGGGCGCGAGCGGCTCGGGGAAATCGAGAGATCGGGCCCAAGAGGCCAGCGTGAGCTAGCCAAGGCAGCGCTAGCCAGTGAAGATCGCTACTCAGTTGGGCAGGAAACAGAAAGCGTCGCTCAGCAAGCGCGACTTGAACGGTATCTCCGAGTTCTTTCCCCTGACATTTCGCTCACGGCTGAGCTCAGGGCCGACATAACGGGGCGCAATGGCTGCAACGACAGGCCCTGCGTCTTGCTGCGTCTCGATTCCGATCGCCTGCTGTTAGTTTATAATCCTTACGGCTCCACAATTGAGTCTCGGGAGGTCGTCCTGTCCAGCTTGGCCAAGCGCAGCAGAAAGCCAAGCGATGCAGATTTGGATGCTGCGGCTGCGGCGGTGGAAGAAGCAGCAAATGCAAAAGCCCCTGATTTGAGCCGAGCGACAATCGAAGTACGGACTGTCACGAAGCAACAGCTTTTCGTGGACGGTCAGCCAGTGGGCAGTCCCATCGAATAGACGTTGAAGGGGCGGGGGCGTCCTGCTAGCCGCGCCTCCATGTCCGTAAACGCAGATCAGGTGCGCCATGTCGCGCGTCTCGCCCGGCTGGCGCTGGGCGACGACGAAATCGACCGGATGGTGCCGGAATTGAACAATATCCTCGGCTGGGTCGAGCAGCTTGGCGAGGTCGACACCGACGGGGTCGAGCCCCTGACCGCGGTGATCGACAACAAGCTCCGCCTGCGCGACGACGTGGTCGACGATGGCAATGTCCGCGATGAGGTGCTGAAGAATGCGCCGGATGCGCAGCATGGGTTCTTTGCGGTTCCCAAGGTGATCGAATGACGGATGCCCTGTTCGTCACTGCGAGCGAAGCGAAGCAGTCCAGAAATCTTTGTTTCACGCAAAGGCGCGAAGGCACGAAGGGGTTGCGGCCTCATTCTTTGCGCCTTTGCGCCTTTGCGTGAAAAAATTTTGGTTCCCGCTGGCGCGGGGATAGGAATTTGATGTCCGAGCTTACTCTCAAGACTGTAACCGAGCTGCGTGAAGGGTTTCGCGCTGGCGAATTCTCGGCGCGCGAGATTGCCGAGGCGTTCAACGCCGCGGTTGAGGCCGGGCGCCCGCTCAACGCTTTCACCGTCGAGACTCCCGAGCTGGCGCTGGCCGCCGCCGAAGCCGCCGACCGCGACCGGACGACCAATGCGCTGAAACCACTCAGCGGCATCCCGCTCGGCATCAAGGATCTGTTCGCCACCGAGGGGGTCGACAGCACTTCGGGTTCGAACATCTTGAAGGGTTTCAAGCCGACCTACGAAAGCAGCGTCTCGGGCAAGCTCAAGGCGGCGGGCGCGGGGATGCTGGGCAAGCTCAACATGGACGAGTTCGCCATGGGCTCGTCCAACGAGACCAGCGCCTATGGCCCGGTCATCAGCCCGTGGAAGCGCAACGACGGCGGCAATGCCGCGCTGACCCCCGGCGGCTCGTCGGGCGGGTCGGCGGCGGCGCTGGCGGCGGGCCTCGCGCCGGGCGTTACCGGCACCGACACCGGCGGTTCGATCCGCCAGCCGGCGGCGTTCACCGGCATTTGCGGCATCAAGCCGACCTACGGCCGCTGCTCGCGCTGGGGCATCGTCGCCTTCGCCTCCTCGCTCGACCAGGCGGGGCCGATGGCCCGCACCGTGCGCGACTGCGCCATCCTGCTCGAGGCTATGGCGGGGTTCGACCCGAAGGACGCGACCTCATTGAACCTGCCGGTGCCGCAGTGGGAGGCGGGACTGTCCGGCGATCTTCGCGGCAAGAAAGTCGGCATCCCCAGGGAATATCGGATCGAGGGCGTGCCCGCCGAGATCAACGCGATCTGGGACCAGGGCATCGAGTGGCTGCGGGACGCGGGCGCGGAGGTGGTCGAGATCAGCCTGCCGCACACCAAATATGCGCTGCCGACCTATTACATCATCGCCCCCGCCGAGGCTTCGTCCAACCTCGCCCGCTATGACGGCGTGCGCTACGGCCTGCGCGAGATGGGGGTGAAGAGCCTCGACGACATGTACGCCGCGACCCGTGCCGCCGGCTTCGGCGCCGAGGTTAAGCGGCGCATCATGGTCGGCACCTATGTGCTGTCGGCCGGCTTCTACGACGCCTATTTCACCAAGGCGCAGAAGGTCCGCACCCTGATCAAGCGCGATTTCACGCAAGCGTTCCAGCAGTGCGACCTGGTCCTCACCCCGACCGCGCCGTCAGCGGCATTCGGTCTTCAGGAGAAGATGGCGGACCCGCTTGCCATGTACCTCAACGATGTGTTCGCGGTCCCGGCCAGCCTCGCCGGACTTCCGGCCATGTCGGTCCCGGGCGGGCTCGACAGCCAGGGCCTGCCGCTCGGCATCCACCTGATCGGCCGCGAACTCGACGAGCAGGGCGTGCTCAACGCCGGCCTGGCGATCGAGGAGCGGGCAGGGTTCAATCATCGGCCCAAGAGGTGGTGGTAATGGCTGACGCAACTGCACCCTACCGCATCAAAGGCGCAACCGGCGATTGGGAGGTGGTGATCGGGCTGGAGGTCCACGCCCAGGTCGTGTCCAACGCCAAGCTCTTCTCCGGCGCGGCGACCGCGTTCGGGGCCGAGCCCAACACCCAGGTGTCCCTGGTCGATGCGGCCATGCCCGGCATGCTGCCGGTGCCCAACCGCGAATGCATTCGGCAGGCGGTGCGCACCGGCATGGCGCTGGACGCGGTGATCAACCGCTGGAGCCGGTTCGACCGCAAGAATTACTTCTACGCCGACCTGCCGCAGGGCTACCAGATCTCGCAGCTCTATCACCCGCTGGTCGGGCCGGGCGAGGTCGAGATTTTGCTCGACGAGAAGGACGAGAACAGCGTCAAGCAGATCGGCATCGAGCGGATCCATGTTGAGCAGGACGCGGGCAAGCTGATGCACGACCAGCATCCGACCATGAGCTATGTCGACCTCAACCGCTCGGGCGTTGCGCTGATGGAAATCGTGTCGCGCCCTGACATGCGTTCTCCAGCCGAAGCAGGGGCTTATCTGCGCAAGTTGCGAGCAATCCTCCGCTACGTCGGCTCGTGCGACGGCAATATGGAGGAAGGCTCGATGCGCGCCGACGTCAATGTCAGCGTGCGGAAAGTGGGTGGCGAGCTCGGCACTCGCACCGAGACCAAGAACGTCAACTCGGTCCGCTTCGTCATGGCGGTGATCGAGCATGAGGCGAAGCGCCAGGTCGAAGTCCTCGAAAGCGGCGGCGAAATCGTGCAGGAAACTCGCCTTTACGACCCCGACAAGAACGTCACGCGCACGCTGCGGTCGAAAGAAGATGCGCACGACTATCGCTACTTCCCCGACCCGGATCTGCTGCCGCTGGAGCTGGACGAGGCGTTCCTCGAGGAATGTCGCGCCTCGCTGCCCGAGCTGCCCGACGCCAAGCGCAAGCGGTTCGAGGGGCTGGGGATCAGCGCCTACAATGCCTCGGTGCTGACCGCGGAGGTGGAGACCGCCCGCTGGTTCGACGGGCTACTGGCCGCGGGTGCGGAGCCCAAGCAGGCGGCTAATTGGACGGTCGCCGAGCTATTCGGGGCGCTCAACCGCCTCGGCAGAAGCATCGTCGACTGCCCGATCTCGCCGGATGAGGCGGCCGAGCTGCTCAAGCTGGTCGCCGACGGCACGATCAGCGGCACCATCGCCAAGCAGGTGTTCGAGATCATGCTCGAAACCGGCGAGGCGCCCGGAAGAATCGTCGAGGAGCGTGGGCTCAAGCAGACCAGCGACACCGGCGCGATCGATGCGGAGATCGACAAGATCCTGGCCGCCAATGCCGACAAGGTCGAGCAGTATAAGGCCGGCAAGGAAGCGCTGTTCGGCTTCTTCGTCGGCCAGACAATGAAGGCGATGGCCGGCAAGGCCAATCCGCAGGTGGTCAACGAGCGGCTGCGGGCGAAGCTGGGTTGATTGTGCCCCGGCGCAGGCCGGGGCCCAGGCGGCGCTACCGCGCCGTTTTTTGTTGGGACTGGACCCCGGCCTTCGCCGGGGAACATGGAGGCCACATGCGTAAACTCCTCGCCGCCCTGTTTGCTGCCGCCATCTCCTCGACCGCCTGCGCCCAGCCGGCCGCCACCGCTGCGGCCCCTCCGGGCGCGCCCAAGCTGATCGTCGCCCTGTCGATCGACCAGCTCTCCGCCGATCTCTACGACGAATATCGCCCGCTGCTGCTGGGCGGGATCGGCCGGCTGTCGCGGGGCACGGTGTTCCGCAACGGATATCAGTCCCATAACGCGACCGAGACCTGTCCCGGCCATTCGACGATCATGACCGGATCGCGCCCGTCGCGGACGGGGATCATCGCCAACTACTGGTTCGACCTGTCGCAGAGCCGCAGCGACAAGGGCGTCTATTGCACCGAGGACGAGCGCGTTCCCGGCAGCTCCTCGACCGCCTACACCGTGTCGCCCTATCATCTGCGGGTCCCGACGCTTGGGGATCTGCTGAAGCAAGTTCAGCCCGGCAGCCGCAATGTCGCGGTCGCGGGCAAGGATCGTTCGGCGGTGCTGATGTCGGGTCATGTCGCCGACCAGCGCTGGTACTGGGACGGCAAGACCTTTTCGACCGACCTCAAGGGCGCGCCGATGCCGCGCTCAGTCACGGCGACGCGAACAGCGGTCGGCAACGCCATCGGCCAGGATCGGCCTGCGTTGCAAATGCCGGCACTGTGCCAGGGCAAGGCAAAGTCGATAGTGATTGAAGGCGGCGGCGCTCCGGTTGGCACCCATGCCTTTGCCCGCAAGGCGGGTGACGTCCGCAATTTCCGGGCCAGCCCCGAATTTGATGGCGCGACGCTGGCGCTTGCCGCTCAGCTGCTCGAAGAAATGCAGCTCGGTCGTGGCGCATCGACCGATATCATATCGATCGGCCTCGCCGGGACCGACGTCATCGGTCACAGCTACGGCACCCAGGGCGCCGAGATGTGCCTCCAGCTCTTCTCCCTCGACCGGGACCTCGGCGATTTCTTCCGGCTGCTCGATAGCAAGGGCATCGACTATCTGGTCGTGCTGACCGCCGACCATGGCGGACAGGACATTCCCGAGCGCCGCCGCCAGCAGGGCGTGCCGGGCGCCGCCCGGGTCGATGCCAAGCTGACCGCCAAGGACGTCGGCGCGGCGGTCGGCGCCCGGCTCGGGCTCAAGGGGCCGGTGCTCTACGGCGAGGGGTCATTCGGCGACATGTATGTCGACCGCGCCCTGTCGCCGGCCGACCGGGCCCGGGCCAAGGCGGCTGCCGTCGCGGCGTTCCGCGCCCATCCGCAGGTCGAGGCGGTCTATACGCATGAGCAGCTGGCCGTGACTCCGTCGCCGAACTCTCCGCCCGACCAGTGGAGCATGATCGAGCGCGCCCGCGCCAGCTTCGATAGCCAGCGATCGGGCGACTTCGTCGTGCTGCTCAAGCGGGATGTGCAGCCGGTGCCGGTGACCACCAGCTATGTCGCCACCCACGGCAGCCCGTGGGACTATGACCGGCGCGTGCCTATCCTGTTCTGGCGGCGAGGCATGACGCGAACTGAACGCAACGATTCGATCGAGACGGTTGACATCATGCCGACCCTGGCCGCTGCCATCGGCCTCCCGGTTGACGCAAAATCGATTGACGGAGAATGTCTTAGCGGCGTTGCGGGCATAGCGTGTCCATCGCGCTAACCATTTTAAAACACTTGCCTTTTTCCAATTGAAGCGGCAGCTTCGAAACCGGAGCCAGTCTTTCGGGGAGAAGGTCATGCGCCGTGTTGGTTTGGCGCTGTTGGCGTCGGTTGCGCTGGCGGGATGTGTCCAGACCCGCCAATATGCCGATGTCGAGTTCACGCCGCCGCAAGGTGATTACAAGCTATTGGTGATGCGGCCCGACGTCAGCGTCGGCTCGGTGACTACCGGCGGAATGGTCGAACCGCGCGCCGACTGGACCGAGCAGGCGAGGGCCAACTTCCTTGTGGCGCTGAAGGCGCAGCAGGCCGGCCGCGGCGGCAATGTCTTCATCATGGAAAAGCGCAATTCGCTGGCCGGCGTCGACCCCGACACCGTCGCGGAGCTCGAGCGGTTGCACTACGCGGTGGCCAGCTCCATCGCGCTGCATCGCTATTCCGGCCAATATTTGCCGACCAAGCGCAACAAGGGCCTGGATTGGACGCTGGGCGAGGAGGCTGTCGCGCTGGGCCGCCGCACCGGCTACGACTATGCGCTGTTCCTCTATGCCGAAGACAGCTTCGCCTCTACCGGGCGAGTCGCGCTGCAGGTGCTTGGCGTAGCCGGCTGCTTTGTCGGCTTCTGCGCTCCGAACATCGGCGGTGGGGGCCAGTTCGGCTACGCCAGCCTGGTCGATTTGCGCACCGGCGAAGTGGTCTGGTTCAACGTAGCGCAGGCCAGCAGCCAGGTTGCCGGAATCAAATTTGGCGACATCCGTACCCCGCAAGGTGCTGCCCAGATGGTGGATCGGCTACTCGACCGGATGAAGCCCGGGCGCAACGTGCGCCGACGGGAGCGGGCCCAATGAGCGCGTTATTGTCTAGGCGAGCCTTGCTTGGAGCGGGGGCAGGGCTCGCCGCCGCAACGGCCACTGGTACCGCCCAAGCGCGCATCCTTCCGAGGGACATGGTGCCGCTGATCGGCCCCGGCTACCGCGCGGTCGACCAGGACGAAAAGGGCCTGTGGCAGCTGATGGAGCGGGTCGAGGAGGAAGTCTCCGGATCCAACCTGCTGATCAAGGACCCCCGGCTTGTCGCCTATCTGGGCACGCTGATCGGCAATGTCGGCGGGCCGGCGGCCAGGGACATGCGCATCTATCTGGCGCGAATTCCCGAATTCAACGCCGTCATGTTCCCGACCGGCTTTACCGTGATCTTCTCGGGATTGCTGCTCAGGATGCGGAACGAAGCGCAGCTGGCCGGCGTGATCGCCCATGAGGGCGCCCACTTCCTGCGCAAGCACCAGATCCGCCAGTGGCGCGACATGCGGCGCAAGACCGACATTTTTTCCTTCCTGGCGATGGGCGCCGGGGTCGCGGGCGGCGCCGCGGGCGTTTATGCCGGCGACCTCGTCCAGCTTGCCCAATTGGGTACCATCCTGTCGCTACTCAGATATAACCGAACCCTGGAGGCAGAAGCCGACGCCATGGGCGTCCGCCTGCTGGCCGAGGCCGGTTACGATCCGATGGCGATGAGCGAGACGTGGCAGCAGCTGATCGACGAGCTGAAGCTGAGCGCCAAATATCGCGGCAAGCGGAGGCGGCGCGACTTCACGCTGTTCGAGACTCACCCTTCACCCGATGCGCGCATGGCCGACCTCAGGATTTCGGCCGCGGAAGTGCGACAGCCCGGCAAATATTACGATGCCTACCGAACCCGTTACCTCGCAGCTCTTGCCCAGTTGCGGCCGTCGCTGCTCGACGATCAGGTGAAGCTGAACGATCCGGGCGCCAGCCAATATATCGTGAACACGCTTGCCAAAGACGGCTGGAACGGGCTGCTCCGCTTCTACGAAGGCGAGATTTGGCGGCTGCGCAACAGCCAGTCGAAGGGCGATGAGAGCCGCGCCGCGCAAGGCTATGCCGCCGCGGTCATGTTTCCGGATGCGCCGCCGGACGCCTGGCGGTGGCATGGCATCATGCTGCTGAAACAGGGTCGATCCGTTGAGGCCAGGGCTGCGTTTGCCCGTTATCTCCAGCTTTCGCCAAACGCGCCGGACGCTGCGCTCGTTCGCCAGATGATGGCCGGTTGAGGAGGGACCATGCGTATCAAGGAAACCCTGCTTATACTTGCGGCAGCAAGCTCGTTGTCCGCCTGTGCTTCGGACGTTGGCGGAGGCTCATTCGGCTATAGCGGATACTCCCTGGTGCGAGTCAGGGAGGTGCGGGTCGGCGACGACAGCATGGCGGTGACGCCGCCGCGCGAGTGGAACAAGATCGCCGGCAGCCTGTTCGTCGACATCCGTGCGGTCGAGGACTGGACCCAGAACGGTCCCTATCTCGACGGCATAAGCTTCGTCACCGGCCTGAGGGACGGCAGGGCGCTGGTCTATCAGCGCAGGCGGGATGACCGGCAGGTGCCGAAGTTCCGATCGAACATGACGCCTCCGGAAATCGCGGCGATGATCGAAAGCCTGTTCCGCGTTCGCGGCGGCGCGGTCGACTTCAAGACGCTGTCGATGACTCCGCGGTCCTTCATGGGGACCAACGGCTTTCAATTCGACTATGAGCATCTCGACAGCGACGAAGTTCGCCGCAAGGGACGCGCCGTAGTCACGGTGATCAACGGCAGGCTTTACATGATCCTGTTCGATGCCGCCCGGTCGCACTATTACAATGCGCTGCTGCCCGATTTCGAGGCGCTCGTGAACTCAGCGCGCAAAGTCTAGCAAAGCACCGGGTCGGGCGGCGGCGGTGGCTCGGGCTCGCCGGGCAGGGGAGGTACATGCCCGGGCTCATCGGAGGGTGGCGGATCTCCCGGCCGCGGCGGCTTGCTGGCCATTGTCAACCTTGCGGCTGGGTTCCAGGCGCCGGGACATCGACATCGGGCGACAGCGGCGGCGCCTCGGCGGGCGGCACAGTCGGCTGGGCCGGCTGGCCCGGCTGAACTGGCTCGCTCGGCTGGGCCGGCGTTTCGGGAGGCGGGGGTGTTTGCTGCATGGCGTGGGTCCTTCACCGACATAACTCCGCCGCATGAGCTAAGTTGCCTGTCCCGTTGCTCTTGCCCCCGCGCCGAAGCTTGCTATAGGCCGCCCACCTTCAGGCGTCCGCGCGGGCGTGGCGGAATTGGTAGACGCGCTGGATTTAGGTTCCAGTATCGCAAGATGTGGGGGTTCGAGTCCCTTCGCCCGCACCAATTCCGAGCACAGCCTGTCCGGGGGACAGGCGAGTACGGAATTCGCCAAGGACGCAACAGATTTTTCGAAACTAGGAATGCGCCGTGACCATGAAGACCGTCGAGACGGAAAATGAAGGCCTGAAGCGGGCCTACAAGCTCACCATCCCCGCCAAGGATATCGACGCCCGCGTCGACGGCGAGGTCAAGCGCATCGCGCCGACGGTGCGCATGCCCGGCTTTCGTCCCGGCAAGGTTCCGCCGAACCTGATCCGCAAGATGCACGGCGAGGCGCTGATGCGTGACGCGCTCAATACCGCGGTGCAGGACAGCGTCCAGAAGCTGATGGCGGACAAGAAGCTTCGCCCGGCGATGCAGCCCGAGGTCGAGCTCGACGAGAGCTATGAGACGGGCAAGGATGCCGAAGTCAGCGTTCGCCTGGAAACCCTGCCCGACGTGCCCACACCGAAGATCGATGGCCTGAAGCTCGAGCGCTTCAACGTCGAGGTCGACGAGGCCGCGGTCGATGCGCAGCTCAAGCAGCTCGCCGCGTCGCAGACCCGCTTCGAGGACGCCAAGAAGGGCCACAAGGCGGTTCAGGGCGATCAGGTTACCATCGATTTCGTCGGCAAGGTCGACGGCGTCGCCTTCGATGGCGGCACCGGCACCGACATGCCCGTCGTGCTCGGCTCGGGCCAGTTGATCCCCGGCTTCGAAGATCAGCTCGTCGGCGCCAAGGCCGGCGACGAAAAGCAGATCGAAGTCAGCTTCCCCGCCGATTATCCGGCCGAGAATCTGAAGGGCAAGCCGGCCACCTTCGACATCAAGGTCAAGTCGGTGAAGGTTGCCGGCGAGACCAAGCTGGACGACGACTTCGCCAAGCAGCTCGGCCTCAACGATCTGGAGCAGCTCAAGGGCCTGCTGCGCGACCAGCAACGCCAGGAGCTCAACGGACTGACCCGCACGCACATGAAGCGGCGCCTGCTCGACCAGCTGGCAGCCGATCATGATTTCGACGTTCCGCCGTCGATGGTCGAAGCCGAATATCAGAATATCATGGCCCAGCTCCGCCACGAGGCGAGCCATGAAGCCGACCCCCAGGCCGCGCTCAAGGAAATCGAGGGCGACGCGGAGGAATATCGCTCGATCGCCGTTCGGCGGGTGCGTCTCGGCCTGCTGTTGAGCGAGATCGGCGCGGCGAACAACATCGAAGTCAGCCAGCAGGAGATGAACCGGCTGATTGGCCAGGCGGCCGCCCAGTATCAGCCCAAGGATCGCGAGGCCTTTGTCCGCTACATCCAGCAAAACACCCTGGCGGCCGCCCAGCTGCGCGCCCCGCTCTATGAGGACAAGGTCGTCGACTTCCTCTTCTCCAAGGCCGAGATCAGCGACCTCACCGTGACGCGCGACGTGCTCGAAGCCGACCTCGAGAGCGAGGAAGGCCATGTCCATGGTCCGGGCTGTGGCCACGACCACCACGACGAAAAGCCGAAGAAGGCTGCCGCTAAGAAGCCGGTGGCCAAGAAGGCTGACGCAAAGCCGGCGGAAGCCAAGGCCGAGCCGAAGAAGACTGCCGCCAAGAAGGCAGAGGCTCCGAAGGCTGAGGCCAAGAAAGCTCCGGCAAAGAAGGCCCCGGCCAAGAAGGCCAAATAATCGTCATTCCCGCGAAAGCGGGAACCCAGTAAAGGTTCGCAATATAGCTGGGTCCCCGCTTTCGCGGGGATGACGAAAGAGGGGGCATCGGCGTTGGATAACCAGCTGCGCATCGCGGTCATCCTGCCTTGCTATAATGAGGAAGCGGCGATCGCCGAGACGGTCGCCGGCTTCCGCGCCGCTCTGCCGACCGCTACCATTTACGTCTACGACAATAACAGCCGTGACCGCACCATGGAGCTGGCCCGGTCCGCGGGGGCAATCGTTCGCAGCGAACGGCAGCAGGGCAAGGGCCATGTCGTCCGGCGCATGTTCGCCGACGTCGACGCCGACATCTATGTCATGGCCGATGGCGACCTGACCTATGATCCCAAGGCCGCGCCAGAGATGGTGCGGATGCTGGTCGACGAGCAGCTCGACATGGTGGTCGGCACCCGCCAGCATCAGGCAGCGGAGGCCTATCGCGGCGGCCACGTCATCGGCAACCGGCTCTTCACCGGCCTGCTTGCGCGCCTGTTCGGGCGAAGCTTCACCGACATTTTTTCCGGCTATAGGGTGTTCTCGCGCCGCTTCGTGAAGAGCTTCCCGGTTTTGTCCGAAGGCTTCGAGATCGAGACCGAAATCAGCGTTCACGCCCTCGAGCTCAGGATGCCGGTCGGCGAGCTGGTCACCAGCTACGGCGCGCGGCCCGAAGGTTCCGTCTCGAAGCTGTCCACATATCGCGACGGTTGGCGGATCCTGAAGACCATCGGTACACTCTATCGCGTCGAGCGGCCGGTGCTGTTCTACGGTGGGCTGGCCGCCCTATTGATCCTGACAGCGATCATTCTCGCCGTGCCACTTTTCATCACTTATCTCGACACGGGCCTGGTGCCCCGCTTCCCGACGGCAATATTGGCGACCGGATTGGTCATCGTCGCGGTGTTGAGCTTTTTCGCGGGCCTGATCCTGGATACCGTGACGCGCGGAAGGCGCGAGATGCGGCGCATCGCCTATCTGGCCTATCCGGCGCCGTTTGTGGCCGAAAAGTAACAGTCGCACGGCAATTACAACAGGGTGCTATTCCGGCGCCCGGCTCATTTGTTACTGTCCCGTTTCAGCGGAAACCTTAACTGGACCTCGCTTAACAGGGAGATAATCGATGGGCCGTGTCTCGATGGGGCTTCGTTCGGGAGCCGGATTGTTCGCCTTGGTCATTGGCAGTGCCGCTGCGGCACAAAGCACACAGCCGCCGCCCGACATTGCCCAGGAGCCTGCCACGACGGCATCCGAGCCGACAGAGGGTGGCGAGATCGTCGTGACTGGGTCGCGCATCCGCCGCGATCCGCTTTCCCAGGACGCGCCGATCGTTTTCGTAGACTCGGAAGACATCGCCAAGACCGGCCTCAACTCCGCCAACGACGTGCTGCAGCGGCTTCCCAGCTCGGGCGGCGGACTCAACAGCAAGATCAACAATAGCGGCAATCTCGGCAATCCGCCGGACGGCGGCGGCGTCGGCGCAGGCGCGGCCGAGGTCGACCTGCGTTACCTGACCTCCCGCCGCGTGCTGGTGCTGGTTGACGGCATCCGTTACGTCAACGGCGCTTCGGCGTCCGGCGTGCCCGGCTCGACCGACCTCAATACCATTCCCGAAAGCGCCATCGAGCGGATCGAGGTGCTGCAGGACGGCGCCTCCGCGATCTACGGCTCAGACGCGATCGCCGGGGTGGTCAACATCATCACCAAGAAGCGGCAGCAAGGCTTCGACGTCAGCGCCCAGGTCGGCGGCTATGACGAGGGTGACGGCTACACCCAGAACTACCAGCTCAGCTGGGGCAATGGCGGCGATGGCCCGCTGCAAGTCGTGGTCGGCGGAAACTACGTCAAGCAGGGCGCCGTCGAGACGGATGATCGCGACCTTACGGCATTCCCCTTCCCATATGCCGATTCTTGCAATGTCATCGTGGCGGGCGCCCAGGTTGGCGGCTGCTCCGGCTTCATCCCGATGGGCCGTTACCAGTTCGCGCCCACCAGCTTTTTCGGAGGCGTAACACAAACGACCATTGCCACGACCAACACGCCGACGCTGGCCAACTTCCGGCCGTTCGCGGACCCGGCGGACCGGTTCAATTTCGCGCCGTTCAATTACCTGCAGATCCCGCTGCAGCGCTATGGTGCGTTCGCCAACCTCAAATATGAGGTGGCAGACAACATCAATTTCTCCGTCAAGGGGATCTGGAACCGGCGCAAGTCGAAGAACAAGGCGGCACCACTGCCCTTCGGCCTGGGGCCGACCTCAGGCCTGACGCCGGTGCTCAGCGGCCTGTCGATTCACGCCACCAACCCGTTCAATCCGTTCGGCGTCGACATCAGGGGCGACGACCCGCTCACCCCGGCAGCCAACGACGGCAATCTGCGTGCCATCTTCCGCCGCTACGTCGAGGGTGGCCCACGCCGGTTCCACCAGACGGTCGACACCTGGTACGGGGTCGGGACGCTCGACGGCAGCTTCGCCCTCGGCAGCCGTGACTGGTATTGGGACATCAACGCCGCCTATGGCCGCAACAAGGCCAAGCAGAAGATGTTCGGCAACATCCACTCGGGCCGCTTGGGAATCGCGCTCGGCCCGCTTGCCACCTGCAATGCGACGCCCGGCTGCGTTCCGTTCAACATGTTCGGCGGGGCCGGCTCGATCACCCAGGCAATGATCGACTATGTGGGCTTCGTTCAAAACGACAGCAGCGAACAGAAGATGCTGGACCTCACCGGCAACCTGTCGGGCAGCCTGTTCCAATTGCCGGGGGGACCGCTGGGTGTCGCGCTCGGCGTCGAGTATCGCGACCTCAAGGGCCGCTTCGATCCCGATCCGGTAGTCGCGGCGGGCTTCAGCTCGGATATTCCGGCGCTGCCGACCAAGGGCAGCTACAGCGTCAAGGAAGCTTATGCCGAGGTCAACGCGCCCCTATTGGCCGATCGGCGCTTCGTCGACCTGCTCGAGCTGACCGGCGCGGTCCGCTTCTCCAGCTATTCGCGCGGGATCGGGTCGACCACGACGTTCAAGGCCGGCATCAACTACAAGCCGGTGCCTGATCTCAGGCTCCGCGCCTCGTGGGCCGAGGGCTTCCGGGCGCCGCAGATCGGCGAATTGTTTGGAAGCCAGTCGAGGTTTGACCAGACTCTCAGCGACCCTTGTTCAGCGACGAGCTCGCAACCGCGCAGGTTCAACAATGATGCAACCGTGCGGGCCAATTGCATCGCCGCAGGCGTTCCGGCCGATGGCAGCTACGTCCAGGCCAACCCACAGATCTCGGTCGTCGTCGGGGGCAACGAGGACCTCCAGCCGGAATCATCGAAGAGCTGGGTCCTGGGTGCCGTCCTGGCGCCGAGCTACCTACCGGGCTTCTCGATCGAGGGCAATTGGTACAGCATCGAGGTCGAGGACGCGATCCAGACCGTCAATGCCAATGTCACGTTGGTCAATTGCGTGACAACCAATGATCCCGCCGCCTGCGGCCTGGTCACTCGCGTCAGCGGCGAATTGACCGAGATCTCGGGGCTGCTGCAGAATATCGCGGCGATCAAGACCCGAGGATTCGATCTCAACCTCGCCTATCGCAACCTGCGGACCGATTTCGGCACGTTCGGCCTCACCTGGAACAACACATTCCTGACCAGCTACGACGTGTTCGTGCCGGCTCTGGGCGGTGTCCAGGAAATCAGCCGCGAAGGCACCGAGCAGGGGGCTCCGTCCCAGGCCTTCCCGCGGTGGAAGGCGATCGGCATTCTCGACTGGGACCTCGATAATTTCGGCGCCACCCTCACGGGGCGCTACGTCTCGAAGCTGCAGGACGGGCCGACCAACACGCTGGACTCGGTGTTCTACACCGACGCCCAGCTGCGGTGGATGCCGGGCTTTGTCGACAATCTGGGCATCGCCCTGGGCGTCAACAATCTGTTCGACGTCAAGGCGCCGGGTTGCATCACCTGCGAAACCAACAATCTGGCGGTGTCGGCCCACGATGTGCCAGGCCGCTACTTGTACGCCCGCGTCAACTTCAAGATGTAACGCCGACCCGCAACGGAACCGCCGAGCGGAGGGAAGGGCGGCCGGCTTCGCGCTGGCCGCCCTTTTCATTGGCGGCTTGAACATTCCCGCGAACCTGCCGATGTAAGGCAGCACATTCAGCCAAGGACCAGCATTTCCCATGGACCATCAAGACATCGTTTCCGGCCTCGTCCCAATCGTCATCGAACAGTCGAACCGGGGCGAGCGCAGCTTCGACATTTATTCCCGGCTGCTGAGGGAGCGGATCATCTTCATCACCGGTCCGATCGAGGACCATATGGCCTCGCTGATCACCGCCCAGCTGCTCTTCCTCGAGTCCGAGAACCCGAAGAAGGACATCTTCATGTACATCAACTCGCCGGGCGGGGTGGTGACGGCGGGCCTCGCGATCCATGACACGATGCAGTACATCCGCCCCAAGATCAGCACGGTGTGCATCGGTCAGGCCGCTTCCATGGGCAGCTTCCTGCTATGCGCCGGCGAGCCGGGCATGCGGATCGCCCTCACCAATAGCCGGATCATGGTCCACCAGCCTTCGGGCGGCGCCCAGGGCATGGCGTCGGACATCGAAATCCAGGCACGCGAGATCCTGCGCATGCGCACCCGGCTCAACACGCTCTACGCCAAATATACTGGCCAGCCGATCGAGGCGATCGAGACGGCGATGGATCGCGACAAGTTCCTCGAGGCCGACGAAGCCAAGGAATTCGGCCTGATCGACGAAGTGTTCGATCGCCGGCCGGACCTGGGCGAGGGCGATACGACCGGGGCCGCCGACATCACCCCGGCCTGACGGGGAGCCGAACGCGCCCGATCGACGTTGATCGGACATGCGACAGGCTGCGGCTCTGCCCTATCGTTTTGCCGACGGCCGGGACGGGCCGATTGAGGTGCTGCTGATCACCAGCAGTGCCAAGCGATGGATCATCCCCAAGGGTGACATCGATGGTGGGATGGAGCCCCATCTCGCGGCCGAAAAGGAGGCATTTGAAGAAGGTGGGGTGCGGGGGCGCATCACCAGTTTGTCGATAGGCAAGTTCCGCACATGCAAGGAACGGGATGGCGCGGCCATCGCAATCGAAGTCGACGTCTTTCCGCTCGAGGTGACCGAGCAACTGGACCGCTGGCCGGAAATGGAGCAGCGCGAGCGCCGCTGGCTGCCGGTCCAGGAGGCCGCGCAGACAGTCGTGGAGCCGGAACTCCAGGCGATCATCAATTCATTCATGCCTTGAAGGTCCGCGCTCAGGCACCGAGAGCGTCGATGATCTGCTGCTCAGACAAATTCGGATCGGCAAGCGGATGCACCTGAACCTGGACGCGCCAGTCCTGTTCGATCGTGAGCTTGGGCCGCGAATAGCGGATCCAGTTCACATCCATCAGCATGTCGACGGGTAGTTGCCGATCGACCGTCCGATTTTGAGCGGCCGCGTTCTCCATGCCGCCATTATTCTCGGGGCTGGTCGTATAGGCGATCAGGCCGACTTGGGCGAAAGGCGAGGGTTCCATTCGATAAAAGCGGTCGCGCAGCTGCCACTGGGCGTTGGACCCGGGTCGGGCCAGCGCGAACAGCGTCATTCCCACGCGCACCAAGCGCAGCTCGACCCAGCCCGGCTCCACCGGTCGCAGCTTGAGCGAGCTGTAGCTATTGTAGGTGCCTTTGGTCTCGATCCTTGGCTGCCCCGGTTCCAGGCCGACCCCGGTCGTGATGAAATGCCAATTTTCGCGGCGCGGCTCCCAATCCTTTTCGGTGAGCCCGTTGGGGATGCGCATCATCAATCCGCCAAGCGACCAGGTGCCGGCGGCGATTGGCCCCTTGGCTGATCGGACGCGCACCCTGGCCCGGACGTCGAAGTCGCCATGCAGGCGCTGGAACAGGAAGGGAGCCTGGAGATCGCGCACCCACGCGCTGTCGTAGGGCTGGAGGTTTAGCGCGCCCGCCGTGGTCTGGCCCAGGTCGAGGGACTTGAGCTTGTCAGGCCAGCCGAATTCCTGGTCGAAGCGCAGCCATTTGGGGCCTAGCGTTTGCCCATCAAATTCGTCGCTGAGCTCACGGAGGTCCGATGCGGGGTCCGGAGGAGCGGGTTGCGCTGATGCGGTCGTGGCGATGGCAAGAAGCGTGAACAGGCTTAGAGCAGACTTCATGATCGGGCGCGCCCCATGTTGGATGTGCCCGAATTGCCGAGAGGATCGACGGCCGCTCGCGAATTTCGACCAGCAGCACGGCGATTCGACGAAGGCCGCCCTTGCCCCCTTGGCCCGAACGTTCCATATTTGGGACAGGCACTTGGGGCGGGTTGACCTGTTAACCCATCTGCCAGTTTGATTGTGCGATAAACCGGTTTAGCATTGACCGGCCGGCTCAAGCAGCCGCGATGATGACAAGGGACTCTATGACCAAGCTTTCCGGCGGCGACAGCAAGAGCACGCTGTACTGCAGCTTCTGCGGCAAGTCGCAGCATGAGGTACGCAAGCTGATTGCGGGCCCGACCGTCTTCATCTGCGACGAATGCGTCGAGCTGTGCAACGACATCATTCGCGAGGAAACCAAGTCCGCCTTGGTCAAGACCCGCGACGGCGTCCCGACCCCGTCCGAGATTTACAAGGTGCTCGACGATTATGTGATCGGCCAGCAGCGCGCCAAGCGCGTGCTGTCGGTAGCGGTCCACAACCATTACAAGCGGCTCGCCCACGGTTCCAAGACCGGCAACGACGTCGAGCTGGCCAAATCCAACATCCTGCTGATCGGCCCGACCGGCTGCGGCAAGACGCTGCTCGCCCAGACGCTGGCCCGCATCCTCGACGTGCCCTTCACCATGGCCGACGCCACGACGCTGACCGAGGCGGGTTATGTCGGCGAGGATGTCGAGAACATCATCCTGAAGCTGCTTCAGGCATCCGACTATAATGTCGAGAAGGCGCAGCGCGGCATCGTCTACATTGACGAGATCGACAAGATTTCGCGGAAATCCGACAATCCGTCGATCACCCGCGACGTGTCGGGCGAGGGCGTTCAGCAGGCGCTGCTCAAGCTGATGGAGGGCACCACCGCCTCCGTCCCGCCGCAGGGCGGCCGCAAGCATCCGCAGCAGGAGTTCCTGCAGGTCGATACCACCAATATCCTGTTCATCTGCGGCGGCGCCTTCGCGGGGCTGGAGAAGATCATCGGCGACCGGCTGCAGGGCAAGTCGATCGGCTTCGGCGCCCATGTGTCCGCGCCGGAGGATCGCCGCGCCGGCGACGTCCTGAAATCGACCGAGCCCGAGGATCTGCTCAAGTTCGGCTTGATCCCGGAGTTCATTGGCCGCCTGCCGGTCATCGCCACGCTAGAGGACCTCGACGAGGAAGCGCTGGTCAAGATCCTGATCGAGCCGAAGAACGCGCTGGTGAAACAATATCAGAAGCTATTCGACATGGAGGATGTCGAGCTGGGCTTCTCCGACGAGGCGCTGCACGCGGTCGCCAAAAGGGCGATCGAGCGCAAGACCGGGGCTCGCGGTCTCCGTTCGATCCTCGAAGGCATCTTGCTCGACACCATGTTCGACCTGCCATCGATGGAGGGCGTCGACGAGGTCCATATCGACAAGGACGTCGTCGGCGGGACCAAGGACCCGGTCCGGGTCTATGCCAAGAAGGACAAGACGGCCTCCACCACCGGCGACGCGGCTTAAGGCGTGGCCAGCGCGCAGCCGGCCGCATACGCCGCTGGCCGGCTGTTCGACGACAATTTCCTGAAAATTCTGCCTACTCCGCTGCGCGAGCCGCGGCGCGCCTGGCTGGCGATTCCCGCCGGCTGGGCTTTGAGCATCGTCGGCAGCCTGTTGCTGGCCGCCCTCTTCGCGACAGTGCTGCCCCAGCTGAAGGGCCCCGACTTCCCGATGAAGGGTTGGGGAGCGTTGTTCGCATTGGTGGTGTTTGCGCCCGTGCTCGAGACGCTGATCATGGCAGGGCTGATCTGGTTGCTCGAGCGATTCCTGCCGACCACGGGCGCGATCGTCGCCAGCGCCATTGCCTGGGGCGCCTTTCACTCCCTCCAGGCGCTTGGCTGGGGCCTGGTCATCTGGTGGCCATTCCTGATCTTCTCGACGCTGTATGTGGTGTGGCGCCAGCGCGGCTTTTGGACCGCGGTAGGTGTAGCGGCGTCTACCCATGCGCTACAGAACCTCGGTCCGGGCCTGGTGATTGCCTTCGGCTAGGTCGTCGCCGTTGCGCTGCGGCAAGCAGCCGCCCATATATCGTCAATGACAACTCGTACTCTTCCCGTTCTTCCCCTTCGCGACATCGTCGTTTTTCCCCATCGAATCGTGCCCCTGTTCGTCGGCCGCGAGAAGTCGGTTGCCGCGCTCGAAGCAGCGATGGCCTCCGATAAGCAGCTGTTCCTGGTCGCCCAGCTCGACCCGGCCGAGGATGATCCCGACCGCGACGCCCTTTATGACCTGGGCGTTATCGCCACAGCGATGCAGCTGCTGAAGCTGCCCGATGGAACCGTCCGCGTCCTGGTCGAGGGTGCCCAGCGGGCAAGGCTGGTCGCACTCAGCGATGCCGACGGCCATCAGCAAGCCGAAGTCGAGCTGGTCGATGAAGAGCCGGCCGAGGGGCCCGAAGCGCTGGCGCTGATGAGGTCGGTGATCGACCAGTTCGAAAATTACGCCAAGCTCAACAAGCGGCTGCCGGCCGAAACGTCGATGCAGCTGGGCGAGATCGAGGAGCCGTCGATCCTGGCCGACGCGGTCGCGTCCAACCTGTCGATCAAGGTGGCCGACAAGCAAGCGTTGCTCGGCGAACTTCACCCCGCGCGACGGCTCGAAATGGTGTTCGCCTTCATGGAAGGCGAGCTCGGCGTGCTGCAGGTCGAGAAGAAGATCCGCAGCCGGGTCAAGCGGCAGATGGAGAAGACCCAGCGCGAATATTATCTGAACGAGCAGTTGAAGGCGATCCAGCGCGAGCTGGGCGAGGGCGAGGAAGGCGGCGACGAGCTCAACGAGCTGGCCGCCAAGATCCGCAAGACCCGCCTCAGCAAGGAAGCCAAGAGCCGCGCCAATGCCGAGCTGAAGAAGCTGCGGGCGATGGCGCCAATGAGCGCCGAGGCGACGGTAGCGCGCAACTATCTCGATGTGCTGCTCGGCCTGCCGTGGGGCAAGAAATCACGCTTGAAGCGCGATATCGCCGAGGCCCAGCGGGTGCTCGACGAGGACCATTATGGCCTGGAGAAGGTCAAGGACCGGATCGTCGAATATCTGGCGGTGCAGGCGCGCACCAACCGGCTGAAGGGCCCGATCCTGTGCCTGGTCGGCCCTCCGGGCGTCGGCAAGACGTCGCTCGGCCGATCGATCGCCCGTGCCACGGGCCGCGAGTTCGCCCGCCAGTCCCTGGGCGGCGTGCGCGACGAGGCCGAGATCCGCGGTCATCGCCGGACCTATATCGGTTCGCTGCCGGGCAAGATCATCGCCAATCTGAAGAAGGCCGGCACCAGCAACCCGCTGTTCCTGCTCGACGAGATCGACAAGCTTGGCCAGGACTTCCGCGGCGATCCTTCGTCGGCGCTGCTCGAGGTGCTCGACCCCGAGCAGAACAGCAAGTTCCAGGATCATTATCTCGAGCTGGATTACGACCTCAGCGACGTGATGTTCGTCACCACGGCCAACTCGCTCGACATGCCCCAGCCGCTGCTCGACCGGATGGAGATCATCCGGCTCGAGGGCTACACCGAGGACGAAAAGGTCGAGATCGCCAGGCGCCACCTGATCCCCAAGCAGATCGAGGCGCATGGGCTGAAGGATGACGAGCTGGTCTTCACCGACGAGGGCCTTCGGTCGATGATCCGGCACTACACGCGCGAAGCCGGCGTCCGCACGCTGGAGCGCGAGCTGGCCAAGATCGCCCGCAAGTCGCTGCGCCAGATCCTCGAGGGCAAAGCGGACAAGGTCAGCCTGACCGGCGATAATGTCGGTGAGTTCCTTGGCGTCCGGCGGTTCCGTTACGGCGTCGGCGAGGAAGAGGACCAGATCGGCGCGGTTACCGGCCTGGCCTGGACCGAAGTCGGCGGTGAGCTCCTCACCATCGAAGCGGTCACCGTTCCGGGCAAGGGTCAAATCAAGACGACCGGCAAGCTCGGCGAGGTGATGACGGAATCGATCCAGGCGGCGATGAGCTTCGTCAAGGCCCGCGCCCCGGTCTATGGCGTCAAGCCGTCGATCTTTGCGCACAAGGACATCCACGTCCACTTGCCGGAAGGTGCCGTACCCAAAGATGGTCCATCGGCCGGCGTTGGCATGGTTACCGCGATAATCTCCACGCTGACCGCAATTCCGATCCGCCGCGATATCGCCATGACCGGCGAGGTCACGCTGCGCGGCCGGGTGCTGCCGATCGGCGGCCTCAAGGAGAAGCTGCTTGCGGCGCTTCGCGGCGGCATCCGCACCGTTCTGATCCCGGCGGAAAATGAGAAGGATCTCGCCGAGATTCCGGCATCGGTAAAGGAAGCGCTGGAGATCGTGCCGGTCGGCCATGTCGACGAAGTGCTGGCGAAGGCGCTCACCAAAGCCATGACGCCGATCGAATGGACCGATGCCGATGAGCAGGCGACCCAGCCGATGGTTCCGCCCGCAGTCGGAGGCGAGGGCGCCAACGTTCGCCATTAGGCCATTCACCGGTTTCGTGGCCACTGTTCGTCACTAGCCCTTTGACTTAAGCCCGAGAAATGGCCTTAAATCGGCTTTTCTCGGGCCCCGCGAGTCCCGCGGCCCCAGCCGGGAGGCGTAGAGCATGAACAAGCAGGAACTGATCGGCCAAGTCGCGGAACGCGCCGGGCTGTCGCGCAACGATGCCAGCCGGGCAGTCGAAACCATGCTTGAGATCATCACCTCGACCCTTAAGCGCGGCGACGAGGTCCGGCTGGTCGGCTTCGGCAATTTCTCGGTGACGCGCCGCAAGGCCTCGACCGGACGCAATCCGCGCACCGGCGAACCGATGCAGATAAAGGCTACCTCGCAGCCCAAATTCCGCCCGGGCAAGGTGCTCAAGGACGCGGTTCAATAGGATTCCAATTTGCCGTGAGCAGCGGCTGGACAGCTAAGGGCCGCTCGCCTAAGGGCGCATCGCGGTCAGGCATGGGCGCGTAGCTCAGCGGTAGAGCACACCCTTCACACGGGTGGGGTCACAGGTTCAATCCCTGTCGCGCCCACCATGCCTTGCAAGCGAATGTCCGGGGACACTCGATTTCAAGGCATCAAATCCCCTTCAGCTACTGCAGATAGGCCGGCTGGAATCCCGCAATCCGCCGCAGCTCGTTCCAATCCTTGAACTGGATTTCGCGTCCACGCCGATGGATCAGGCCCTGCCGCTCGAGATCCGCAAACACACGATTGACGTTGACCGACGTCTGGCCGGTAATGTCGGCAATCTGCTGCTGGGTGAATGGGTTCATCATGTTACCCTGGTCGGGGTCCACGCCCATGCGTACGGCCGTTTCGCACAGCAGGTGGGCAACCCTCGCAGTGGAATCGCGCCGGCCGGTATTGACCAGCCATTCGTATCCGATCGAGTTCTGGCGCTGTACCAACTTCCAGAAAAAGCGGGCGACTTCCGGATTGGCGTTGACGATGGCGTCGAAATCTTCCGCCCTGCCAACCAACACTTCGCTGCGGATGATCGCCTGCAGCCCATAATCGGCGGTTCCCTCGTGCGGCAGAATTCCTTCGCCGGGGAATCGCAGGGAGACGATCTGCCGTCGGCCGCTGCCGTCGGACTTGAACTTGGCGAGGATCCCGGAGCGGACCAGCATCACTTCATCGCGCGGAGCGCCGGGCTCGCGAAACGGCCGCCTCGGCTCAACATGCACCACCTTGTGCGGCATGTTGAGAAACAGGTCCGCAAATTTTGGGTCGAGTCCGGCCTCGATCAACCTGTCGCGCACGGTTTCCCCGTCCTCCGGGACGCGCGCCCGTCGAATCATCATTTCAACTATTCTCCCCTACGGGGACGAATGCGCCGCTTGTTACGCACGCGCAAGTGCATAATATAACACAGGAAGACAAAAGAGGTTAATGATTTGTAAACCATTTTCGTTGGAACCGGTTACGCAGCTGTTCCATCGCTTTTGGTTCCAGCAGTCTGGCCGATTTAAGATCCGGCGGCCCGGGCCAGCTGCTATCTTCCATTGTCACCTGATCAAGCGTTCTGGAGCCGCTGTATCGCGGAATGACATGGAAGTGCACGTGGGGGTCGACCATCATCAGCATCAGATAGTTGATCTTCTCGTAAGCCAGCTCGCTAAGCAGCGTGGCTTCAATATCCTTGGTTATCGCCGCCAGCTCGGCAAAGGCATTTGACGGCAATTGGCCGAAGGCGGTCGCATCGCTTTTGGCGGCGAGAATTAGCGACCCCAGCGTGACCTGCGCGGGCCGGAGCAGCACCGCCCAATGCTCATAGTCGCGGACCAGGCTGTCGGGATAGCCGAACTTGCGCATGGTTTCGTTGGTCATCGGCTGCTCCATCGCTATCGCTTGCCAAGCTGGACGCGCTTCCTTTAAGGGGGCCGCGCGCGCCATCCAAGGCGCGTGACGGCGATCGTAGCTCAGTTGGTTAGAGCACCGGTTTGTGGTACCGGGGGTCGCGGGTTCAAGTCCCGTCGATCGCCCCATTAAATCAGGCACTTAGCCTAACGAAAAACCGATGCTCCACGGTTCGGTTGAACCAGCCCAGGAGCGCGATCAGGTGGATGCTGAACTCCATGAATACCCCTTGGGGCTACCCCGATTTCGACGCGCATGAAGCGCTGCACTTCGTCACCGATGAGAAGTGCGGTCTCCGCGCCATCATCGCCATGCATTCCACCCATCTCGGTCCGGCCGCAGGCGGCACCCGCTACTGGCACTATGCCGACGATGCCGAGGGATTGACCGACGCCCTGCGGCTGTCGCGGGGGATGAGCTACAAAAATGCCATGGCCGGCCTGCCGCTGGGCGGCGGCAAGGCGGTCATCCTGGCTGATGCAAGTCGGACCAAGACGTCGGAAATGCTGGCCGCGTTCGGCAAGGCGATCGACTCGCTTTGCGAAAAATATGTCACCGCCGAAGACGTTGGCATGTCGGTCGCCGACATGATCGAGATTTCGAAACAGACCAAATATGTCGCGGGTTTGCCAGTCGCGGGCGGCGCGGTCGGTGGCGATCCGGGGCCGCATACCGCGCTCGGCGTCTATCTGGGCATCAAGGCGGCCGTGAAGCGCGCGCTCGGCAAGGACAGTCTCGCCGGCCTGCATATCGCGCTGCAGGGCGCGGGCAGCGTTGCCAGCGGCGTCGCGCGCCACGCGGCGGCTGAAGGGGCGAAGCTGTCGATCGCCGACGTCGATGCGGCGCGGGCCGAGCGGCTAGCCGCGGAAACCGGAGGAGCGGTTGTTGCACCAGGTGCAATACTCGGATTGCAGGCTGATGTGGTCAGTCCCTGCGCTCTCGGCGCGATCCTGACCGAAGAATCGATCGGCTATCTGGAGGCGCCGATTGTCGCCGGTGGCGCCAATAATCAGCTCAAGACCGCCGAGGACGGCAAGCGGCTCCAGGCGCGCGGGATTCTCTACGCGCCCGACTATGTCATCAACGCCGGCGGGATCATCAATGTCTCGACCGAATATGTCGGCGATGGCGGGCCGGAGCTGGTGCGCTCGCGGATCGAGGCAATCCCCGACCGGCTCGAGCAGATCTGGGCGGAAAGCGCCGCCAGCGGCCGCGATCCGGCCTCGGTCGCCGATGCGATGGCGCAAAAACTGATTGGGCGGGCGTGAACCCATGTTCGTCATTGCGAGCGAAGCGAAGCAATCCAAGGTGGATTGCCGCGTCGCTACGCTCCTCGCAATGACGAGGATGTTTGGCTAGAGACGCCGACGCCATGCACGGTTACGCCAATCCCGCCCGCTTCCTGAAGATTGCCCGGCCTGCCACGAACTGGCTGCTCGGCCTGGGGTCGCTGCTGCTGTTGGTCGGCGTCTACGGCGGGCTCGCGATTACGCCGCCCGACTATCTCCAGGGTGAAACTGTCCGCATCCTCTACATCCATGTCCCGGCCGCCTGGCTCGGCATGGCCGGCTGGGCGGCGATCGCAGCCGCCTCGATCAGCCAGCTGGTCTGGCGCCATCCGCTGGCATCAATCGCCGGCCGGGCAATCGCGCCAGCCGGTGCCACATTTGCAGCCTTGTGCCTCGCCACCGGGTCGATCTGGGGCCGTCCGACCTGGGGCACATGGTGGGAATGGGATGGCCGCCTGACCTCGATGCTGATCCTGTTCTTCCTCTATCTGGGCTATATTGCGCTGGCCTCGGCCGAGCGGGAACGGGGCGGGGAAGGGCGGATGGCGGCCCTGTTCGGCCTGGTCGGGGCGATCAACCTGCCGATCATCCATTATTCGGTGCTGTGGTGGCGAACGCTCCACCAAGGCCAGTCGATCAGCATCACCGAGGGCTCATCGATCGCGCCCGAGCTGCTGTGGCCGCTCCCGCTCACCATGGTCGGTTTCACCGCCCTGTTCGCGGCCGTCGCCTTGATGCGCATGCGTGCCGAGCTGGCCCGGCAGAAGCTGGAGGCGCGATTGCGCCGGAGCGCGGTCGAATGAACCAATGGGCCTTCGTCCTTGCCGCTTATGCGCTCGTCGCTCTGGCGACCGCTGGCCTTGCCCTGTGGGCGTGGATGTCGCTGCGAACCGCCGAGGCAGAGGTCGAGGCGGTGAAACGCCGCCAATGACCGTCAAACCCAAGCATCAGCGACTGATCCTCATTTTGTTGGCGGTGGGAGCGCTGCTTGGCGCGGTGCTGCTTGCCATGTGGGGGCTGCAGGACCGGGCAGCCTATTTCGTCACGCCATCCGATATTGCCGCCGGAAAGACCCCGCCGGACAAGGCGATGCGGCTGGGCGGCATGGTGGTGAAGGGCTCGCTGAAGCGCGATCCCGACGGGCTGACCGTCCGCTTCACGGTTAGCGACACCAGGGCGGAAACGCCGGTCGTGTTTCGCGGCATCACGCCCGACCTGTTCAAGGAAGGCAATGGTGTGGTCGCGGAAGGCCGGCTCGACGCCAACGGACTGTTCATTGCCGACAATATCCTCGCCAAGCATGACGAACGTTACATGCCGCCGCAAATGGCGGATGAGGCCATAGCGAAGTGACAGGCCTTCTTATCGTCACCCTGAACTTGTTTCAGGGTCCATTCTCGAGACGGGGTTGTCGGCCTTCACAATGGATGCCGAAACAAGTTCAGCATGACGGGAGGGGAGCATGACCGCCGAAGCGGGACTCGCCGCTTTGTGGCTGGCAGCCGCGCTGGCGGCGCTGCAGCTGGGACTGGCAAGTGGACTGGGCGGCGAGCGGGGGCGCGAGATCGGGACGGTCCGCGCGATCGCGCTGACCCAGGGCATGTTGACCCTGTTTGCCTTCGGCGCCCTGATCGCCGTCTTCCTGGCCAGCGACATGAGCGTGCTGCTGGTCGCCGAGAACAGCCACAGCCAGAAGCCGTGGATCTACAAATTCGCCGGCGCCTGGGGGAATCACGAAGGTTCGATGCTGCTGTGGGTGACGGTCCTGGCCGTCGCCGGTGCCGTGGTTGCGCTGTTCGAGCGCAGACTCGACGAGCGAACCCTGGGCGCGACGATGGGAGCGCAGGCGGGGCTGGCGCTAGGCTTTTTCGCCTTCCTGCTGTTCGCCTCCAATCCGTTCGAGCGGCTCGACCCCGCTCCGCTCGACGGGCGCGGCCTCAACCCGTTGCTCCAGGATCCCGGGCTCGCCTTCCATCCGCCGACGCTTTACCTCGGCTATGTCGGCCTGTCGGTGGCCTTCAGTCTGGCCGTCGGCGGCCTCATCCGCGGCAATGTCGGCCCGGCGATTGCCCGGGCGATGCGGCCGTGGGTGCTGGCCGCATGGATATTGCTGACGCTCGGCATCACCGCCGGCAGCTATTGGGCCTATTATGAGCTGGGCTGGGGCGGCTGGTGGTTCTGGGATCCGGTCGAGAATGCCTCGTTGATGCCGTGGCTGGCGGCAACCGCGCTGCTGCACAGCGTCAACGTCCTGGCGGCGCGCGGCGGCCTTCGCGCCTGGACGATGATGCTGGCGCTGGTCGCCTTCTCCATGTCGATGGCCGGGACCTTCCTGGTTCGCTCGGGCATATTGACCTCGGTCCACGCCTTCGCGGTTGACCCAACGCGGGGAACCTTCATCCTTGCGTTGCTGGCGCTTTACGTCGGCGGCGCGTTGACCCTGTTCGCGCTGCGCATCGCCCATGTGAAGGAGGGCGCTCCGTTCGAGATTGTCAGCCGGGAAGGGGGGCTGGTCGCCAACAATCTGCTTCTCTCGGTGATCCTCGGCATCGTCTTTCTCGGCACCCTCTATCCGCTGATTGCCGAGGCGCTGTCGGGCGAGAAATTGTCGGTCGGCCCGCCCTATTTCGACAGCGTCGCCAGCCCGCTGGCGCTGGGTCTCGCGGCGCTGATGATGATTGCCCCGCAGCTTCGCTGGAGGAGGGATACCGCGCCGATGCTACCCAGGCTGGCGCCCGGAGCGTTGGTCGCGGCCACCGTCCTGGTCGGCAGCTACGTACTGACGCCAAGCATCGGGCTGCTGCCGCGGCTAGGCCTGGCTATCGGCGCCGGCCTGCTGCCTGCCAGCCTGCAGCCGCTGTTCGGCCGCTCGCTGAGGCGAACCCCGTTAGCGACCTGGGGCATGGCGATTGCCCATTTCGGCGTCGCCGTCGCGATCATCGGGATGGCGTCGGATAGTGCGTTCACCCGGGAAAAGCTGGCTGCCGCGCGGCCCGGCGAGACCTTTGCAGTCGGTCCCTGGCTGATCGAGTTCCGGCAGGTGATGCCTGTCGCCGGCCCCAACTGGACGGCGCTGGAGGGCGAATTGCGGGCGTCGAAGGGGTCCGGCGTCACGGTCCTCAAGCCGCAGAGCCGCTTCTTCCCGTCGCCCCCGACCACCACCAACGAGGCGGCGATCGACACCAGCTGGAATGGCCAGCTCTATGCCGTGCTCGGCGAGCAGGACGAGCAGGGACGGTGGCAGCTCAGATTATGGTGGAAACCGTTTGTTACCCTGATCTGGCTTGGCGGGATTCTGATTGGGTTGGGTGGGACGCTTGCGCTGATCGGCCGGCTGGTTCGAGAGCGGCGGCAGCGCATCCGGGGCGAGGAGGCCTTCCTATGAACCGCTGGCTCCGCTTCCTGCCGTTGCTGATCCTCATCGCCTTTGTCGGCGCAGTCGCATGGCGGCTCGGCAAGCCCGCCGAGGAGGAAATCCCGTCGCAGCTGGTCGGGCAGCAAGTGCCGGCCTTCGCGCTTGCCGCCGCCGTTCCAGCCAAGCCCGGCCTGTCGTCCACCGATCTGGCAAAAGGCCAGCGGCACATGGTCAATGTCTTCGCCAGCTGGTGCGTGCCCTGCATCGCCGAGGCTCCGCTGCTGCTCGAATTGAAGCGTCAAGGCGTCGTCATTGACGCGATAGCGGTGCGCGACAGGCCCGAGGATGTCGCCGCCTTCCTCGCCCGCCATGGCGACCCGTTCGAGCGGATTGGGGCGGACGGGGAGAGCAGGGTGCAACTGGCGCTGGGATCGTCGGGCGTGCCGGAAAGCTTCATCGTCGATGGCCGTGGCATCATCCGCTACCAGCATATGGGACCAATCGAGGCTGGTGATGTGGCGGCAATCCTCCGGCAGTGGGAGGCGGCGAAGTGATCCTTCATTCGTCATCCCCGCGGAAGCGGGGACCCAGTTTTCCTTCTTTGTCTTGCTGGGTTCCCGCTTTCGCGGGAATGACGATTTTGATGTTGGCTGTGCCCGCCTTGGCCGACAGCGATTTACCGGCGGCGCGCTGGGCCAATGAGCAACTCCCCGACCCCCGTCAGGAGGCGCAGGCCACGGCTCTGATGGAGGAGCTGCGCTGCCTGGTTTGCCAGGGCCAGTCGATCGCCGACAGCGACGCCGAGCTGGCCGGCGACATGCGCGCCCTGGTGCGGCAACGGATTGCCGCGGGCGAAAGACCAGAACAGGTCCGCGCCTGGCTGATCCAGCGCTACGGAAATTGGGTCAGCTACCGCCCGCCGGTCGAGCCCGTCACCTGGCCGCTGTGGGCGGCACCCGTCCTGCTGCTGTTCGTTGGCGTCTGGTTGCTGAGAAAGCGATTCAGGAGAAGGCAGGCATGACTTTCATGTTGCAAGATCGTGAGATTTCGGGCGCCATCCGACAGCGTTTGAAATTGTCCGGCGGGACCGAGCTTTCGTTCCTGATTGCGGGGAACGAAGCCAACCCGCCCATACTTCTGCTGCACGGCACTCCAAATTCGGCGCGGGGCTTCCGCGGCGTGATCCCGGCTCTGGCGAAATCGGCCCATGTGATCGCTGCGGACCTGCCGGGCTTCGGCGAGTCCGATCCGCTTCCTGCCGCCTCGTTCGATGCGCTGACCGACGCCCTAGCCGAGTTGCTTGAGCATTTGGCGATTGGGCCCCGCTTCCTCTATGTCCACGATTATGGGGCACCCGTGGCGCTCAAGATCGCCATGGACGCGCCGGAGCTCGTCCTCGGTCTCATCATCCAGAACGCCAATGCGCATCGCAGCGGCTGGGGGCCGAGCTGGGCGAAAACCCGGGAGTATTGGGTCGCCCCCAATCCAGAGAACGAGGCGGCGGCGACCGCGCACCTGACCTTCGAAGGCACCCGCGATCAATATCTGAAGGGCGTCCCGGAAGACATCACCGCAAGCATCTCGCCGGAAAATTGGGAGGAGGACTGGCGGGTGATGAGCCTGCCCGGCAGAATTGAAACGCAGCGCGCGCTCGTCTGCGACTATGGCCATTATGCCGAACGCTTCGACGCCATCGCCGACTATCTTCGCGACCGCCAGCCGCCGGCGCTGATGGTGTGGGGCCGGCACGACATTTATTTCGAAATCGACGAGACCCTGTCGTGGATGAAGGCGCTGCCGAGGATGGAGGCGCATATCCTCGACGGCGGGCATTTGCTGCTCGAAACCCATGCGGATCAGGCGGCGAAACTGATGGTCGATTTCATCGATCGGACCAGTTCGAGCAAGGCAAAGGGCTGATGGGCTACCTCGTCCTTGCCTTGCTGGCGATCGTCACCCTGACACTGCTGTGGCTGATGAAGCTGCGCGGCCCGATGTTTACCCTTGCGGCGGCCACGGTCGCCTTCGGCTGCGCCGGCTATGCGCTGCAGGGCAGCCCGGAACTCGAAGGCCGGCCGCGGCTCGCCGCCCAGCGACCGCCACCGCTGCCGCTGACGCGCGCGCGCCAGGCGATGATGGGGCAGTTCGATTATTCCGATACCTGGCTCAACATGGCCGATGCCCTGGCCTCGCGCGGGAATACCGAGGATGCGGCCAAGCTGCTGCAGGCGCAGGTTGCCCGCCACCCGCGCGACTACAAATTGTGGGTCGGGTTGGGCAACGCGCTGACTGACCATGCCCGCACGATTACGCCCGCGGCTCGCCTGGCCTATTCCCGTGCCTCCGAGCTGGCCCCCGGCTACCCGGCGCCACGATTTTTCCTGGGGTTGGCTGAAGCCCGTTCCGGCAATCCGGAAGAAGCCTTGCATCTATGGCGTGGGGTACTGGCCGATGCGCCGCCCAATGCCAGTTGGCGGCCGATGATCGAGGATGGGATCACCCTCATGTCACAGGCACAATCTCCTCCCCAGCAATTGCTGGGGAGGGGACCGCCGTAGGCGGTGGAGGGGTTCTGGATGTCGAACCCCAAAGAACCCCTCCGTCATCGCTTCGCGATGAGTAGCCGTACCGGCATGCTGGGGGCATGCCGGCCATGCGGCTACTCCCCACGAACTCGTGGGGAAGAGAAAATGGATCAAGCCGGCTCGTAAGCCAGGTCGAGCGCTTCGGCCACCGCCTGGTGGCGGATCTTGCCGCCCGACACGTTGAGCCCATTGGCGAGGTGCGGATCCTGGCGCATCGCCTCGTCGGCGCCGAGGTTGGCCAGCTTGATCGCAAACGGCAGCGTGGCGTTGTTGAGCGCGAACGCCGACGTCCGCGCCACCGCGCCCGGCATGTTGGCGACGCAATAATGGATGACGCCGTCGACCTCATAGACCGGATCGGAATGCGTCGTCGGGTGGCTGGTCTCGAAGCAACCGCCCTGGTCGATCGCAATGTCCACCAGTACCGAACCGCGCTTCATCGTCTTGAGCATGTCGCGGGTGACGAGCTTCGGCGCGGCCGCGCCGGGCACCAGCACCGCGCCGATCACCAGCTCAGCTTCATCGACGGCGCGGGCGATTGCGTCGCGCGATGCATAGGCGGTCTTGATTTGTGACCCGAAAAACATGTCGAGCTCGGCCAGCCGCTCGTTGGAGATGTCGTAGATGGTGACGTCGGCGCGCATACCTACCGCCATTTGCGCGGCGTTGACGCCCGCCACGCCGCCGCCGAGGATTGCGACCTTCGCCGGCGCAACGCCCGGGACCCCGCCGAGCAAAACGCCGCGGCCGCCCGGCTCCTTTTCCAGATAATGGGCGCCTACCTGGATCGACATGCGGCCAGCGACCTCGCTCATCGGCTTGAGCAACGGCAGCGCGCCTGTCTTGGACGTCACGGTCTCATAAGCGATGCAGGTCGCGCCTGACTTCATCAGCCCTTCGGCCTGGGGCCTGTCGGCGGCGAGATGAAGATAGGTGAACAGCAGGTGCCGCGGCTCGAGCATCGCGATTTCCTGCGCCTGCGGTTCCTTGACCTTCACGATCATGTCGCTCTGAGCGAACACATCGGCGGCGGTCGGCAGGATCTTGGCGCCCGCCTTCTCAAAAGCCTTGTCCGGGCAGTCGATGCCTGATCCCGCCTTGGTCTCGACAAACACCTCATGCCCATGGGCGATCAGCTCGGCCACCGATGCCGGAGTCAGGCCGACGCGATACTCATGAACCTTGATTTCCTTGGGCACCCCGATGCGCATCGATCTCTCCATGGTTTGATTGGTCCCAAATATCCGAAGAAGGGTCGTAAGTGCTCTGAATCTTGCGCACATTGGGCCAGAAACTTAGACGGTCCTCCGAATATATGGCCATGTTGCAGGAAATTTTACGATGATCGACCAAACCGACCGGCGAATCCTGGACGAGCTTGCCCGTGATGCGGGCCTGACAAGTGCGCTGCTCGGCGAACGGGTCGGCTTGTCGCCGTCGGCCGCCCATCGCCGGGTCAGGCTGCTGGAGCAGCGGGGCCTTATCGATGGCTACCGCGCGCGCTTGTCGAAGGCGGCCAGGGGCAATCCTTCGATCGTGTTCGTCGAAGTGACCTTGAGCGGGCAGAGCCAGCAGGTGCTGGGCGAGTTCGAGCAGGCGATCCAGCTATGCAATGAAATCACCGAGGCTCATCTGATGGGCGGCCAGGCAGATTATCTGCTGAAGGTGGAGGTTCGGGAAGGCGACAGTTATGAGCGCATCCATCGCGAGTTGCTCGCCGGCTTGCCTGGCGTGCAGCGCCTGGTGTCGCTGTTCAGCATCCGCACTGTGATTGAGGATTCCCGCTGAAGGAGTCCCGGAACCGACGGCATTTTCCACGCATTGCGACGCCAACCACCCGGTGCTAGGGCGGCGCGCCGCGCCGGTCGGCGACGTAAGGGTTTGAAAAAGGCATGAGCATTACCGCGACCGGCACTGCCGAGGTTGCGACCGGCGAACAACCGGCCGCCCATCAACCCCACGGCTCCTTGTCCAAGCTGATGGTCGGCGCGATCGGCATCGTGTTCGGCGACATCGGCACGTCGCCGATCTATGCCTTCCGCGAAACCTTCGCCGGTCATCATCTGCTCGAACCCGACGCGCTGCACATCTACGGCGTTCTTAGCCTTATCTTCTGGTCGATGGTGATCATCGTGGCATTGAAATATGTCACGGTCATCATGCGCGCCGACAACAAGGGGGAGGGCGGCAGCCTGGCCCTGCTGGCGCTGATCAACCGCACGGTGACCGAGGGCGAGAAGAAGAAGTGGACGATGGGCATCGTCCTGCTCGGGGTGTTCGCCACCGCGCTGTTCTACGGCGACAGCATGATCACCCCGGCGATCTCGGTGCTGTCGGCGGTCGAGGGCCTGACGACGGTGCAGGCCGGGTTCGAACCCTATGTCATCCCGACCGCCGTCGGCATCCTGGTTGCCCTGTTCGCGATCCAGTCGCGCGGCACGGCCAAGGTCGGACTGATGTTCGGTCCGATCATGCTCATCTATTTCGCCACCCTGGCGGCGCTGGGGCTGATGCACATCGTCAAGCATCCGGATGTGTTCGTCCAGATGCTCAACCCGCTCAACATGTTCAAATTCTATCTTGCCGAGCCGCTGCCCGCGTTCATCGCCATGGGCAGCGTGGTGCTGGCGGTGACCGGTGCCGAGGCGCTGTACGCCGACATGGGCCATTTCGGCCGCCGCCCGATCAAGTTCAGCTGGCTCTATTTCGTCATGCCCGCGCTGATGCTCAACTATATGGGCCAGGGCGCAATGCTGCTGTCACAGAGCCCCGCGGACGCGCTTGAGACGGTCAAGAACCCCTTCTTCTTCCTCGCCCCCGAAATGCTCCGCCTGCCGCTCGTCATTCTTGCTACGCTGGCGACGATCATTGCCAGCCAGGCGGTCATTTCCGGCGCCTTCTCGGTCACCCAGCAGGCGATCCAGCTCGGCTTCATCCCGCGCCTTCGCATCACCCACACCAGCCAGCATGCCGCTGGTCAGATCTACATCCCCGTCGTCAACTGGGCGCTGATGGTGATGGTGATCCTGCTGGTCCTGATGTTCGGGTCTTCGTCGAACCTGGCGGCCGCTTATGGAATCGCGGTGACCGGCGCGATGCTGATCGACGGCGTGCTGATCTCGGTCCTGCTCTTCTCGCTGTGGAAATGGCCGATGTGGAAGGCGCTTCCGCTGCTGTTCATCTTCTTTACCATCGACATCCTCTATTTCAGCGCCAATTTGCTGAAGGTGCCCGACGGCGGCTGGTTCCCGCTGCTGATCGGCGCGATCGCCTTCACTCTGCTCACCACCTGGGCCAAGGGCCGCAAGCTGATGATCGACCGGATGGCCGAAGCGGCCCTGCCAATCGAGGTGTTCATCAAGTCCGCCGCGACCAGCGCCACGCGCGTTCCGGGCACCGCCGTGTTCATGACCACGTCGATGACAGGCGTGCCTCATGCGCTTCTGCACAATTTGAAGCATAACAAGGTGCTGCACGAGCGGGTGATGCTGCTCACCGTGCGCATCGAGGACGTGCCGTTCGTCGTCAGCGAGCGGCGGATGGAGACCAAGGACTATGGCGCCGGCTTCTACCGGATCATCATCCGCTACGGCTTCATGGAGGAAATCGACGTCCCCGCGGCGCTGGCCATGATCAAGACCTGCGGGCCGCAGTTCAAGATGATGGACACCAGCTTCTTCCTCGCCCGCCAGACGCTGATCGCCTCGGCCCGGCCGGGAATGGCGATCTGGCGCGAGAAACTGTTCGCCTGGATGCTGCGCAACGCCGAAAGCGCGATGGAGTTCTTCAAGCTGCCGACCAACCGGGTCGTGGAGCTTGGCAGTCAGGTGGAAATCTAATCCACAAGCCGTCACCCTGAACTTGTTTCAGGGTCCATTTCTGTGAAGTGTGACGAGGTCGCCAAAATGGATGCTGAAACAAGTTCAGCATGACGGGAGAACATGGCCGGACCTCTCATTGTCACCGCCGATTTCGCGCCTGACGATTTCGCCTGGCTCGAGGGCCTGCGCCGCGCCCATTACCCGGCCGAGCAGAACCGCGTCCCTGTGCACCTGACGATGTTCCAGGGTCTGCCGCCATCGGCGGTCGATGAGGTCAAGCGGCAGCTCTCGCTCCACGCGGCCAGCCCGGCGCCGCGCGCGACCATCGCCGGGCTGATGAACCTCAGCGGAGGCGTCGCGTTCCGGGTGGTATCGGACGAGCTTGAATCGATCCGCGAGGCAGTCGCCGATCATTTCCATGGCCTGCTGTGCGGGCCCGACGCGGCGGGCTGGCGGCCGCACATCACCATCCAGAACAAGGTGCCGCCCCGGGAGGCGAAGGCATTGCTCGATGCGCTGGAGCTCGATTTCCGGCCGCGCGCGCTCGGCATCGCCGGCCTGTCGGTCCACCGCTACCGGGGTGGGCCGTGGGAAACGCTGGCAACGTACCGGTTTCGAGGGATCAACTGAGGTCGCCGACCCCGTTGCAAGTGATATCGAACGCGGCGAGCCCGGATTCCAGCACAGATGCCAGCATCGGCATTTCCATCAGTTCCTCGACGATGCTGTTTTCCGACGCTGCCTCCTCCAGCGCTTCGTCCCAGTCGGCCGCGTCATAGGTCCCCTGGCCGACCCAGGCGAAGGCGAGCAGCTCGACCTGCTGGTCCTCGGCCAAATCCTCGAGCGAGGCGATCAGCTCTTCCTCGACGCTGGTGTTGATCGAATCGTCGAGCACCGACAGCGTCTCTTCGCCCTCGTTGTCGACATTCTCGGGGGCCTCGCCCCCGTCATAGTCGGTCGGAACCTGGGCCTCATATTCCTTGGCGCGGAGGATGATGCGGCAAAGGGTTTCGAGTGGGGTCAGCGGTTCCATCGGTACTTCACGCCTCCTGTTCCTTCGCCCTTGAACGAGGGGAGGGGTAGGCGGTTCCCACCTGTTGTTGACGCCTAAAACTATGCCACCTATAGGCTCGCCCCGCGCCCAAGGGGCACGCCTTATCGGGGCGGAGTAGCTCAGCTGGTTAGAGCAGCGGAATCATAATCCGCGTGTCGGGGGTTCGAGTCCCTCCTCCGCTACCATCTGAAGAGCGGCATGGCCCCTGCGCCAGATTTGCGCCCGACCTTCAGTTCGCCAAAATTTCCCTGTCCTACAGGCTCGCTGCCATGCCAACATGCCTTCGCCCAATCGGCACGGCTCCTTGAACTCGTGGATTCTCCCTTTGCCGTCCCATCCGGCAGTGCTCGCCTTAGATTCACAAATCCGGCCCGAAAAGGCGCCGTTCTCCATGACCTTTGTGACCCTAAGAGCGTAAAACGGACAAACAAAAACGCCCGGGCGCTAGTCCCGGGCGTCCTTGCGTGACGATTGCTCGTCAGCCCCCTTGGAAGTTAGTTTAGCGCTTGGCGCCCCCTGACTGGCGCTTCGGCATCCTCCCCGGACCTCCGGCTGTAAGCCCTCGTCCGACATCGGTTTGGCTACGCCGGTGGCTTGGGCCTGTCACCCCAATTTCAACATCAACGACACCTTCTCGCGCAACCTGTGGCGGGCGGGCCACAATTGGCCGGTGATTGCCTTGGGCGAGGGCGCTGACTAGGACAGCGCCATTCATCCGCGCCGAAAAAAGAAAGAATAACCTTGCGCCTTTCCCGCTCGTTCCTTCCCGTCCTCAAGGAAAGCCCCTCGGACGCGCAGATCGTCAGCCACAAGCTGATGCTCCGTGCCGGGCTGGTCCGCCAGACCGCCGCCGGCATCTACGCCTGGCTGCCGCTAGGCTTTAAGGTGCTGAAGAAGATCGAGCAGATCGTGCGCGAGGAGCAGGACCGGGCGGGAGCGATCGAGCTGCTGATGCCGACCCTTCAGTCGGCCGACCTGTGGCGGCAGTCGGGCCGCTATGACGCCTATGGCCCCGAGATGCTGCGCATCAAGGACCGGCACGAACGCGACATGCTGTACGGCCCGACCAATGAGGAGATGATCACCGCCATCTTCCGCGATGACGTCAAAAGCTATCGCGACCTGCCGCGCACCCTCTATCATATCCAGTGGAAGTTCCGCGACGAGGTCCGCCCGCGGTTCGGCGTGATGCGCGGCCGCGAGTTCCTGATGAAGGACGCCTACAGCTTCGACCTCGACGAGGCAGGGGCGCGGCAAAGCTATTACACCCAGCTGCTGGCCTATCTGCGCACCTTCCAGCGGATGGGCATCCAGGCGGTGCCGATGAAGGCCGCGTCGGGCCCGATCGGCGGCGACCTCAGCCATGAGTTCATCGTCCTCGCCCCGACTGGCGAAAGCGAGGTGTTCTACGACGCGGCGTTCGAGGAGTTCGACTGGGCCCAGGCGGATCTCCGCTACGATGATGCGGCGGGGCTACAGGCGCTGTTCGACAAGGTAAGCTCGACTTATTCGGCCACCGACGAGACCCATGACGAGGCCCGCTGGGCCGAGGTCCCGGCCGACCGCCGGCGCCAGGGCCGCGGCATCGAGGTCGGCCACATCTTCTACTTCGGCACCAAATATTCGGCATCGATGGGCCTCAAAGTGTCCGGTCCGGATGGCTCCATGGTCACGCCCGAGATGGGCAGTTACGGCGTCGGCGTTTCGCGGTTGGTCGGCGCGATCATCGAGGCCAGCCACGACGATGCCGGTATCATCTGGCCGGAGGCGGTGGCGCCATGGAAGGTCGGACTGGTCACCGTGCGCGGCGACGATGCAGCATCGGTCGCGGCGGCCGACGACATCTATGGGAGGCTCACCGCTGCCGGCGTCGAAGTGCTGTACGACGACCGCGACGAGCGGGGCGGGGTCAAGCTCGGCTCGATTGACCTGATCGGCCTGCCATGGCAGCTGATCATCGGCCCGCGCGGGCTGGCGCAGGGCGTCGTCGAGCTCAAGAATCGCCGTACTGGCGAGAAAGAAGAGCTGAGCATCGACTCTGCGCTGGCGAGGCTGATCGGATGATTCCTTTTTCTGTCATGCTGAACTTGTTTCAGCATCCATTCTCGAGCCGCAGCGACGCTTCCGAATGGACCCTGAAACAAGTTCAGGGTGACGGGTTGGGGAGCGCGTCATGATCCTCAACGCTCATGAGAAAATGATCGCCAAGCGCTACCTCGTCCCGGTCAAGGGCGAGCGCTTCATCTTCGTCGTCGCCGGCTTTTCAGTCGGCGCGGTGGCGCTTGGCGTCGCGGCGCTGATCATCGTGATGAGCGTGATGAACGGCTTCCGCGCCGAGCTATTTGACAAGATCGTCGGTTTGAACGGCCACGCCATCATCCAGGGCTATGACGGCCGCCTCGCCAATTGGGAGCAGGTCGCCGATGCGGCCCGGAAGACCCCTGGCGTCCAGTCGGCCAGGCCGCTGATCGAGCAGCCGCTGATGGCCTCGGCCAACGGCCGGGTGGAGGGCGTGCTGGTCCGCGGCAATACGGTCCAGGACATCCGCACCAACCCGATCCTCAACGGCAAGGTAATCTCCGGCGACCTCAAATCAATTACGCCGGGCAGCGGCCGCGTCGCGATCGGCGCGCGGCTGGCGGAAACGCTCGGCGCCTATCCGGGCTCTGAAATCTCGCTGATCAGCCCCGAGGGCCGGTCGACCCCGGTCGGCACCGTGCCGCGCATCGTCACCTACACCGTGGGCGCGATCTTCGAGGTCGGCATCTACGAATATGACAAGGCGTTCGTCATCATGCCGATGCAGGACGCCCAGACCCTGCTGCTGCTCGGAGACCAAGTCCAAATGGTCGAGGTGCAGGTCGATAATCCTGACAAGGTCGCCCAGACGCTCGCGCCGCTCCAAGCGATTACTCAGGGCAAGGCCGACATCAGGGACTGGCGGCAGATGAATTCGGCGCTGTTCGAAGCGCTGGAGGTGGAGCGCATCGCCATGTTCGTGGTGCTATGCATCATCATCCTGGTCGCCGCGTTCAACATCGCCTCGTCGCTGATCATGCTGGTCCGCGCCAAGACGCGCGACATCGCCATCCTCAGGACGATGGGCGCCAGCCGGCGCTCGTTGCTAAAGATCTTCATGACCGTCGGCCTTTCGATCGGCATGATCGGCATCGTCCTAGGCGCGATCCTCGGCTCGATCTTCCTCTTCTTCCGGCAGGGGGTGGTCAATTTCATCCAGCTGGTGACCGGCCAGAATCTGTGGGACCCGTCGGTCCGCTTCCTGACCGAGCTGCCGTCGCGCACCGACCCTTTCGAGGTGGCGGCGATCGTCGGCGTGACCCTGGTGCTAACCTATGTCGCGACCCTGTTCCCGGCCCGGGGCGCGGCCAATACCGACCCGGTACAGGTGCTCAGATATGAATAGCCGGCAATGGCACGCAGACTCCGTTCGTCCCGAGCGAAGTCGAGGGACGCTGGCGCTGACGTGTCTCGACTTCGCTCGACACGAACGGGCAGGGGGATCGCGTGGCTGAACCTGTTCTCCAGACGCGCGGCCTGAAGCGCAGCTTCACCCAGGCGCATGTGACGATCGAGGTGCTTCGCGGCGTCGACCTCGACGTCCAGCCAGGCGAGATCGTCGCCCTTTTGGGCCCGTCGGGCTCGGGCAAGTCGACGCTGCTCCAGGCCGTCGGCCTGCTCGAAGGCGGGTTTGAGGGCTCGATCCGCATCTCCGGGCAGGAAGCGGCGTCGCTCGATGACGACGGGCGAACCGCGTTGCGGCGCGACACGCTCGGCTTCGTCTACCAGTTCCACCACCTTCTGCCCGACTTCAACGCGCTCGAGAATGTGCTGCTACCGCAGATCATCCATGGTGCCGATGCCGGCGCGGCTCGTCAGCGAGCCCAGGATTTGCTCGGCAAGCTCGGCCTGTCACAGCGGCTCGATCATCGTCCGTCCAAACTCTCCGGCGGCGAACAGCAGCGCGTCGCGGTCGCCCGGGCACTGGCCAACCGCCCGCCACTGGTGCTCGCTGATGAGCCCACGGGCAATCTCGACGAGGGCACGGCGGATCGGGTGCTGGGCGAATTCCTGGCACTGGTTCGAGGCGAGGGCAGCGCCGCCTTGGTCGCCACGCACAATGAGCGCCTCGCCGCCAAGATGGATAGGGTCGTGAGATTGCACGATGGAGTGCTGCAGTAAGCGAACATGTCCGTTCGTCCTGAGCGAAGGCCGATAGGCCGTAGTCGAAGGGCCCGGGCGCAACAGCCCTCCTACGCGCTTCGCGCTCCGTTCAGGACGAACGAATTTGTGGTAGGGGAAATTATGACCGAACTCACCGCCATCCCCGTCACCAAGCCCGATGGCTCATCCACGGACCTCTCCTCGCACAAGGGCAAGGTGATGCTGATCGTCAATGTCGCCTCGCAATGCGGATTCACTCCGCAATATGAAGGGCTGGAGGCGCTTCAGCGCAAATATGGCGAGCGCGGCTTTACCGTGCTCGGCTTCCCCTGCAACCAATTTCGCGCGCAGGAGCCGGGAAACGCCGAGGAAATCGCCAATTTCTGCAAGCTCAACTACGACGTCAGCTTCCCGCTCTATGCCAAGATCGACGTCAACGGCGACAACGCCGCGCCACTCTACCGGCACCTGAAGGACGAAGCGCCCGGGCTGTTGGGGAGCAAGGCGATCAAGTGGAACTTCACCAAATTCCTGGTCGACCGGTCGGGAGAGGTGGTCAAGCGCTACGCGCCTCAGACTAAGCCCGAGGAGCTCGCCAAGGACATTGAGGCGTTGCTCTAGTCGCCTGGGTGCCCGTCGATCGACCGATCAGGGGCTGACCTGGTCGACCAATTTCGACTTCACCTATCATCCAAAGTCGAAGCCCGCATCCTGACGCAAAGCTGGGGATAAGTCGGCTCGACTCGCTGGCGATTTGGTGCGCCATTGCCCATAGTCGGACCATGTCCGGCCCTTATGTTCCGCTGCGCGTCTTTTCTTCCTTCACCATGCTCGAAGGCGCGATCGAGCCCAAGGCGATCGCCAAGCAGGCGAAGAAGCTCGGCTTCCCGGCGGTGGCCCTCAACGACCGCAACGGTCTCTACGCAGCGATGCCGTTCGGGGAGGCCTGCATGGCCGAAGGCGTGCAGCCGGTCATCGGCGCGATGCTGGCCGTTGCCCGGCCCGAAGATATCGGTCCGCCGGGAAAGCTCGACTGGCTGGTGCTGCTGGCTCAGGACGAGGCCGGCTACCACAATCTGTGCCGGCTAGTTTCCGCCGCCCACCTTGACCGGCCGATCGAAGAGGATCCGCATGTCCCGTTCGCGGCGCTGGGCGGCGCGACCGACGGGCTGGTCGCGCTGACCGCGGGCGGGGAGGGGGCGCTCGCTCGCCTGTTCGCCGACGGCCAGGCCGACAAGGCCCGAGCCTATGCCGGGCGGTTGGAGGCGCTATTCCCCGACCGACTGTACATCGAGCTGTCGCGGCGCGGCGATCCGGTCGAGCAAGCTGCCGAGGGACGGCTGATCGACCTTGCCTATAGGCTCGATCTGCCATTGGTCGCGACCAACCCGGCCCATTATGCGGAGCCGGAATTCCACGCCGCGCATGACGCCATGCTGTGCATCGCCGCCTCGACCTATGTCGAGAATAATGAGCGCCCGCGAAGCTCGTCGGAAGCCTGGCTCAAGCCGGCGGCGGCGATGGAGCAGATTTTCGCCGACCTGCCCGAGGCCATCGCCAACACCTCGGTCATTGCCCAGCGCTGCGCCGTCACCGCGCCGCGGCGCCGGCCGATCCTGCCGCGCTTGTCCGACGACGAGGACGAGACGCTGCGTCGCCAGGCGCATGCAGGACTGGAACGGCGGCTAGAGCAGCTCGCCCAACGTTCGTTCGTCCTGAGCGAAGCCAAAGGGCGTGGGGAGGAGGGCGGTGCAGAAGGCCCTTCGACTACGCCCGTGCCGGGCTCCGCTCAGGACGAACGGTTTCAGGCGTACCGCGAGCGCCTCGATTTCGAGATCGACGTCATTACCCGCATGGGGTTTGCGGGCTACTTCCTGATCGTCGCCGACTTCATCCAATGGGCCAAGGCCAACGACATTCCGGTTGGGCCGGGCCGCGGATCGGGCGCTGGAAGCGTCGTCGCCTGGGCGCTGACCATCACCGACCTCGACCCGATCGAGTTGAACCTGCTGTTCGAGCGATTCCTCAACCCCGAGCGCGTGTCGATGCCCGACTTCGACATCGACTTCTGCGAAACCCATCGCGACAAGGTCATCAGCTACGTCCAGCAGAAGTACGGCCGCGACAAGGTGGCGCAGATCATCACATTCGGGCGGCTGAAAGCTCGCGCCGTGCTCAAGGACACCGGCCGCGTGCTGCAGATGAGCTACGGCCAGGTCGACCGGCTGGCCAAGCTGGTGCCCAATCATCCGACCGACCCGTGGACGCTGGAGCGCAGCCTCAACGGCGTCGCCGAGCTTGAGAAGGAATATCGCTCCGACCCGGACGTGAAACGGCTGATCGACCTGGCGATGAAGCTGGAGGGTCTGCCGCGGCACGCCTCGACCCATGCCGCCGGCGTGGTGATCGGCGACCGGCCGCTGCAGGAGCTGGTGCCGCTCTACCGCGACCCGCGCTCCGACATGCCGGTGACTCAGTTCGACATGAAATATGTCGAAGGGGCGGGACTGGTGAAGTTCGACTTCCTTGGGCTCAAGACCCTGTCGGTGCTGAAGGAGGGGCAGCGGCTCCTCAAGCAGCGCGGGATCGAAGTCGACTTCACCGCGCTGCCGTGGGACGATCCCGCCGTCTACGAGCTGCTCCAGCGCGGCGACACGGTCGGCGTGTTCCAGTTGGAATCGGAAGGCATGCGCCGGACGCTGGCCCAGGTGCGGCCGTCCAATTTCGGCGACATCATCGCCCTGGTCTCGCTCTACCGGCCGGGTCCGATGGACAATATCCCGCTGTTCGGAGACCGCAAGAACGGCCGGGTGCCGATCGCCTATCCGCACTCGATGCTGGAGCCGGTGCTCAAGGAAACCTACGGCATCTTCGTCTACCAGGAGCAGGTGATGGAGGCGGCCAAGGTGCTGGCCGGCTACTCGCTCGGCGAAGCGGACCTGTTGCGCCGGGCAATGGGCAAGAAGATCAAGTCGGAGATGGACGCCCAACGGGCGCGCTTCATCCAGGGCTGCGCCGCCAACGACATCGGCCCAGCCAAGGCCAACGAACTGTTCGACTTGATCGACAAGTTCGCCGGCTATGGCTTCAACAAGAGCCATGCCGCAGCCTACGCGCTGGTCGCCTATCACACCGCCTGGCTCAAGGCGCATCAACCGGCCGAATTCTTCGCCGCGTCGATGAGCTTCGACATGGCGCAGACCGACAAGCTAGCGCTGTTCGTCGAGGATATCAGGCGGAGCGGCTTCGACTGCTTGCCGCCCGACGTCAATGCGTCACGGGCCGATTTCAGCGTCGAGGATGGAAAGGTCCGTTATGCGCTCGGCGCGCTCAAGGGCGTCGGCGAGAAAGCGATGGAGGCACTGGTCGCAGAACGTGAGGCGAATGGACCGTACAGGACGCTCGACGACTTCGCCGAGCGGATCGACCCCAAGCTGCTCAACCGCCGTCAGTTGGAGAGCCTGGCTGCGGCGGGCGCATTCGATGGGCTCAACCCCGATCGGCCATCGGTCCATGCAGCAGTGGAGACGATCCTCGCCCATGCCGCAGCCGCGCACGACCAGCGCACCAGCGGCCAGCATGGCCTGTTCGGCGGTGGCGGGCAATCGAGCGGAGTGGCGCCGATCCGCCTGCCGAGGGATGCGCGCTGGACATTGGCCGAACGGATGGCTGCCGAGCGCGACGCCTTCGGCTTCTACTTCTCCGCCCACCCGGTCGACGCCCAGCGCCACCTGCTGGCGGCGCACAAGGTCAAGAGTTACGCCGAGCTGGCGGATCTGCCTCTCGCCGAGGGCCGCTCGAGCGCGACCATGGCCGGCCTGGTCGAAGGGGCGCGCTGGCGCACTTCGGCCAAAGGCCGCCGCTATTTAATGGCAACGATTTCAGACTCTTCCGGTCAATATGAAGCTACCGTGTTCGACGACGAGCCATCGGCCGCTTTGGAAAGCGCTGCTAAGTCCGGTGCCTGCGGGCTGATGACCGTCGAGCTGGATCGACGGCCAGGCGACGAAACCCCGCGGGTGACGGTCAAGCGCTTTCAGCCGCTCGACAGTCTGGCCAAGCGGACCCGGCTGCTGCTGAGCCTGCATATCGCGGATGCTTCGGCCATTGGCGCAATCGCCCGCGAGCTGGCCGAGGCGAGGGGAGGCAATGGCGTCATTCGCGCCATCCTGCCGATTAGCGATAGACGGGAAGCGACGCTCGTGCTTGGCCGTGACTTCAATCTCGATGCCGATCTCGCCGCCCGCCTTACTCGCGTGCTGGGTGAGGGGGTGGTCGAGCTCAGCGCTCAGGATCCGCCAAAGCTGGCCCTCGTGGGCTAAGCCAAGAATGGCTGACTGGACGGTTATTTATCCAGGATGCGCCAAGAGATCGGGAAGACAATGTCCGTGTTGGCCCCGCCTGGCGGCGCAGGATAGGAGCTGACCTTCATCGGTATGCGCACCGCTTCGCGGTCGAGGATCGTCGATCCGGTCGACTGGATGAGGTCTACCGACAACACCTTGCCGGAGCCCGAAAAGGCTATCTTGATCTTGGCTTCGCCCTGCTCGCCGCGCAATTGGGCGGAACGCGGGTAGTTATAGTTGGCGCTAATCAGCTGGCCGACCTTGCGCTTCCAGCCCGGATCGGCCGACGCAGGCCCGGCGATGCCGAGCCCGGCCAGCCCCGCGACTGCGAGCATGGCAATTCGTAGGTTCAAACCCCTTGATTTCATGATGGCACCATATTGGATTGTTATTAAGAGAAGGTTGAGGCGTCTCAGGCTGCCCTGACGGTGGACAGGAAGCTTTCGACGGCTTGTTTCAGAGTCTCCGCCTGCTGATTGAGGTCGTCCGCGGCGTGAAGCGCGTCATTTGCTGCTTTGCCGCTCACTCCGACGCCATGGTGGACCTGGGTGATGTTGCGGGCAACATCCTCGGATCCATGCGCGGCCTGGCTGGTGCTTTCAGCAATCTGCGCAGTTGTCGTTTTCTGCTGCTCCATGGCGCAAGCGACGACGGTCGCGATCTCGCTGATCTCGTCGATCGTCCTTGCGATGTCCGTGATGGCGTTCGCTGCCAGCCCGGTCGTCTCGCGCGCCCGCGCGATTTTGCTAGAGATTTCCTGCGTGGCATTGGCGGTCCGGCCGGCCAACGTTTTGATTTCGCTGGCAACAACTGCGAAGCCACGGCCCGCATCGCCGGCACGGCTAGCCTCGATGGTCGCGTTGAGTGCCAGCAAATTTGTTTGCCGGGCGACATCGGCAATCAGTGCGACGACGTCCTCGATGGTCCTCGTGTCAGTGATCAGATTGCTAACGATGGCGTCGGTCGAGCGCGCACGGTCCGAAGCCTCCTGCGCAACTTTCGCGGCTCCGCCGATTTGCTGCGAAACCTCTGCGATCGAGATCGACATTTCCTCAGTCGCGCTGGCGACGATCATCGAATTTTCGCTCGCCTGCGTCGCGGCGGCAGCCACGCCGGCGGTCAACTGCCCGCTCTGCTGGACGGTTTCCGATACGATGCGGGCGCCACTCTCGATTTGCTTGGCGGAGGCGCCGACGCTTTCGACCACGTGGCGCACGCTAGCCTCGAAGCTGTCGGCCAGGGCTAGCATCGCTTCACGCCGCTCGGCCTCCAGCCGGATCCGATGAGATTCTCGTTCGCGAGCCAGTTCTTGCTCCCGCTCCAACTCACGGCGTTCCGCCCCAAGCGCGGCGGTACGCCGTTCGTCGACTTCCCGTGCATTGGCACGGAAAATTTCGACTGCTCTGGCCATGTCTCCGACCTCGTCAGTGCGACCGGTTTCGCTGATCTCGATCGAAAGATCCCCGGCTGCCAGCAGGCGCATCCGCTCCGCCATTTTGGCGATCGGCCGTGCGATAAGTCGCTGGGTCAAGGTGCCTGCGAACAACGCCACGACAATGCCGGCTGCCGAGCCCAACAGCGCAACCATTACCGCCGCCATAGAGGTGGCTTGCGCCGCCAGCGTCGCGCCGCCCTGCGATCGTTCGATCGCGCCGAGGATGCGTTCTGCGTTCTGAGCAATGGCGGGACCGGTTGTGCGAAGTGTCCGATCAACTTCGCGGTTCCGGATGTTGGTCGAAGCGGTGACCTGATCAAATGCCTTGTCATAAGCGACGACCTCGACAATCACCTTGTCTGCCGCCCCCGACAAGCCAGTGCCCTCAAGCTCCTCGAACAGGACATTCATTCCGTCTTCGAGATCGAGCAAATTGTCCTTGGCCAGCTTGGCCGTGGCGGGGCTGGAGTCGGACAGATAGCGGGTCACGTTGACCCGCATTTCCAGATATTGCGCTTGGGCGACTCCGGCCGAGTAGCTGGCATTCGCGCGGCCGCTATCGTGGGCTTGTTTGGCGATCGACCTGAGCGTTCCTGCGATGGCAGGCCCACGGACCATGAGCTCCTTGTCGACTTGCTGACCGATCACTCGCTGGGCGGAGATGATCTTGTCGGCTGACACGCGAGTAGCCTCAAGCGCCGATCGTACCGCTTCGAGTGCCTCGGACTCACCCATAGCCTCGGCACCATCTTCGGCGTCGTCGAGCGATTCCAGGGCTTCATCCAACGTCTCGGAAATCTGGGCGGTGAGCTTTTCGTCCGGGCGGATAACATAGTCTTTCAGCTGGCCTTGAGCGGCGACCGCCTGCGTCTGTACGCGCAACAGGGCCTGGTTGGCCTGCGACAGATCGGTGACTCGGCCGACGCTGGACCGCATCACCATGATTGAGCCGACCGTCACAATCGCAAGCGCGGCCATAACGAGGCCGATCGCGCCAAACGTCAGCCCGACTTTGCGACTCATCTTCCAGCCGGTCGAAGCCTCACTGAGCGCCTCGACCCGTCTATCAGCCCGCGCGCGCAGCTTTTCGAATCGGTCTTTCAGGACTGCAAACTTCATGGGTAGCTCCATTTCGGAGCATCGTAGGCAAGGCTTTCCGTAGATTTGGTTAATCCGGTCTGCACCAATCTCGCGCAGGCGCACGGATGGGCCTGACCGCCCTCGATGCCGATCTCGCCGCCCGCCTCACCCGCGTGCCAGGTGAGGGGGCGGTCGAGCTCAGCGCGCAAGAGCCCCCGAGGCTCGCACTGGTCGGTTAGGCACCCGCTTCCATGCTGTGCTTGATCTCGGCGATACGGTCGTGGCCGCGACGAACCGAGGTGAAGGCCCGCTCGACCACGGCACGGCTTTCGCCGGCCAGCTTGTCGCTTTGCAGCGCCGCTTCGAACTTCTCTTTCAGATAGTCCTCGCCGCGCTCGACCTCGTTGATGATCGCCTTGTCGTCGCGACCGGTGATCGCCGCCTTCAAATCGAGAAAGACCTGGTGCGTCTTCCCAGCGAAGGATCCGTCGTCATTCGGATCACCACCTAAGCGGCGAACCTCGGCGCGAAGGTCCTCGGCGACCCGCGACCGTTCTTCCGCCGAATCCAGGAACAGCTGCTTGAAGCGGCTGTTTTCGGTGTTTTCCGCGGAGTCCCGATAGCCGTTGATGCTGTCGGTCAGCGTCGCCAGCAATGTATTCAGCGCGGTCTTGTCGTCCATGTTTCCAAACATTGCATTTCTCCTGGTCGGTTGAGTTGGCTCAGCTCATCATGAACTCAGCCTTCTTCACTTCCTTGGTGATGCGGGCGTCGAGCTCCTCGTCGATTTCCCCGCGAAGGCGTGGGAAGACCTGCTCCTCCTCCATCCTTGCATGAGCTTGGACCGACGCCCTGAATTCGCGCACCGTATCGATCCAGGCCGGATCGTCGGTCGCCATATGGTTCAGGCGATAGAGGAACTCCTTGACCTCGCCATGCTCGATCTCGAGCCCCTCGGCGTCGGCCGTCTCATTGGCTTCCCGAAGCGCCGGGTAGACAACATGTTCCTCGGCATAAGCATGCTTGTCGAGCGCGTAGCCGAGCTTCATCAACAGCATCTTGCGCTGCGTGGTTTGCGTGTCGTCGGTCGCCAGCATTTTGTCGAACAGCAACAGTACGGCGTCATGTTCCTCGGCCAGGCTTTCGGCCCAATTGCCATGGCCGCTGGTGAATGCCTGGGTCAGGAATTTACGGCCGAAATTGGCTGCGAGGGCAAAGGCTGCGCCACCGAGGGCTGCGCCGGCGATGGCGCTCGTCGAGCCCCAGCGAAAGGCGCTGCGCTCATTGGAAGATGAACTGCCGCCGCTGGTCGAGCGGCTGCGGGAACGGGTCGTGCTGGAACGATTGGCGCTGCGAGTGGCCATGACGCATCCTCCTCTATGGGTTTGCGCCAATAACTCTTTGCGCCCTATCGCCGTTCCGGTGGTTCGTCGCAGGATTCAGGTTTGAGGGTTGGCCGGAGGCGGTGGCTCGGGTGAAGCCTCGTTGGCCGGCGGAGGGACGATCTCAGCCGGCTCTTCGGCGGTAGGCGATGGAAAGGCCTCGACAGCATTGGGCTCCGTCAGCCCAGGCTCCTCGGCCGTTGTGGCGTCGACCGAGGGCTCGGGCGGCGGCGGGGTAGCGGTCTCATACTCCTCGCCCGGCAACTCGCGCGGCGCCCTGCTGGGCGGCGGCGTCTTGTCCTTGGGTGCCACCGCATCCTTGTAGACGCACGCATCGAGTCCATCGCGGCGGACCACGCCGACGCGGGCGGCAATGCTGTTGCCATAGCGGCGGGTGAAGCCCTTGGGCGCGATCGCCCCGCGCTTCTTGGGCAGTGGCAGCACCGCCGCGATCCTCGCCGCTTCGCTCGCCGACAGGGCGCTGGCGTCATGGCCGAAGTAGCGCTGGGCCCCGGCATTGGCGCCATAGGTACCGATCCCGGTCTCGGCGACGTTCAGATAGACTTCCATGATCCGCCGCTTCCCCCACAGCTGCTCGATCAGGAAGGTGAAATATGCCTCGACGCCCTTGCGGAAATAGCCGCCGCCCTGCCACAGGAAGACATTCTTGGCGGTCTGCTGGCTGATGGTCGAGCCACCGCGGATCCGGCCGCCGGATGCGTTGCGCTTCATCGCATCCTCGATCGCTTCCATGTCGAAGCCGTTGTGCTGGCAGAATTTGCTGTCCTCAGCGCCGATCGCCGCGCGGACCATGTCACGGTCCATCTCGTCGAGGCTCATCCAATCCTTGTTGGGGCCCCGCCCGGCGATGACATCGCCGATCATGGTCGCGGTGATTGGTGGCGGGACGAAGCGATAGATGACAACCAGCAGGATGCTGAGCAGGAACAGGCCAAGGACAATCCGCCACAACCAGCCGAAGAAGCCGCGGCGGCTTCTGCGTCGGTGGCGCCTGTAGGACGGGACAGTCTTCGCGGGCTTGGCCATGACGCTTTCTGTCCGGGCGACGGCCAAAAGAAAAGACCGGCATTCGGCGGCTTGAAAATGAACCCGGGATTACTGCGCGCTCAGCTGCCCTCCGGCAGCGGCCAACCGATCCGATAAGCAGTCAGGTTCACCTGAGGCACAGGCACAACTCCTATCTTAGCCGGTTGAATATCCGAAAGATTTTTGCAGGCGAGGAGGTAGTAATGACTCGCAAGATTTTCCTGATTGCCGGTGTTGCAGCGATGGCGCTGGCAGCGCCCGCGTCCGGCGAGCGCCGCGAGAAGGACCGTGATAGTCGCGCGGAAGCGAGCCAGTCGAATGAGAGAAAGGCGCAGCGTCCACAGCGCGCCGAACGCACCGAGCGGGCTGAACGTCCACAACGTGCCGAACGCCAGCGCGTCGAGCGTGCCGAACGCCCGCAACGCATTGAACGTCAGAGAATTGAGCGCGCCGAGCGGCCGCCGCGGGTCGAGCGCCAGCGAATTGAGCGTGCCGAGCGGCCGCAACGGGTCGAGCGCCAGCGCATTCAGCGCGCCGAGCGTCTGGACCGGATTGAGCGCCAGCGCATTCAGCGCGCCGAGCGTCCGGACCGGAGTGAGCGGCAGCGCGTTCAACGCGCCGAGCGTCCGGACCGCGCTGAGCGCCAGCGCATCCAACGCGCAGAGCGTTTGCAACGCATCGACCGCCAGCGGATCCAGCGAGCAGAGCGTCCGCGCATCGAACGGCAGCGGATCGAGCGAGCCCAACGCCGTTTTGCCGAGCAGCCCAATCGTCGGATTCGTGAGGATCGCGTGGACTTCGACTGGAATCGCTCGCTGCGTGAACTTCGGCGGGAATCGCCCGTTCGGGTGACCGCTGGCGACGATCAGCAATTGGCTCGGTTGTTCGATGACCGCCCGATGCGCCAGATGAGTTTCAGGGACGACAGCCGGATCATTTCCGTCGGCGATCGGATCGATCCGGTGCGCTTCTCGAGCTACGTCCCGCCGATCTATCGCACCCGCTATTACGATACTCCCGACTATTATTATCGCTACGACGACGATCTCGGTTACCTCTATCGGATCGATCGCGATGATAATTTCGTCCGGGCGCTGATCCCGCTGTTCGGCGGCTATGGCATCGGTGATCCCTGGCCGCGGACTTACTACAGCAGCTATGTGCCGCTGGGCTACCGAAGCTATTATTACGATACGCCTGACTATTATTACCGCTATGACGGCTACGGCATCTATCGGATCGATGCCGAGACTCAGCTGATCACGGCGCTGGTTGCGTTGCTGACCGGGCAGGGATTTGGCGTCGGGCAGATGCTGCCGGCCAGCTACGGAGCCTACAACGTCCCGCTGGCATATCGTTCGACCTATTATGATCGCGACGACGCCTGGTACCGCTATGGCGACGGATTCATCTACCAGGTCGATCCCTACAGCCGCCGGATCGCCGAGCGCTATCCGATCTACGGCGCGGGCTATGACTATCTGATCGGTGAGCCGTGGCCGGTGGCCTATCCAGGCTACAATGTCCCGATCGGCTACCAGTCGCTCTACTATGACACGCCGCAATATCACTATCGCTACGCCAATGGCGGAATCTACCGGGTCGACCCGACGACGCAGGTGATCATGGCGTTGGTAGCGCTGGTCAGCGGCCAGCAGTTCGCAGTCGGTCAGCCGCTTCCGGCCGGTTACGACATGTACAACGTGCCGCTGGCCTATCGCGACCGCTATTATGATACCGATGACGCCTGGTATCGCTACTCCGACGGCTATGTTTACCAGGTGGATCCGCTGAACGGGTTGGTTGAGGAGTCCTACCCCATCTACGCCTGATGGTGAGTTGACGAGGACTCCGGGCGCAGTGGCGCAGAAGGAGCGCCGCTGCCTTGCTCTATGGTCGCAGCTTGGCCAAGGATTGCCCCGGGCAGCCGGGGAGGAACCGTGCGAATATTGGTCACTGGCGCGGCGGGACTGATCGGCAGTGGCGTCGCGGCGCGCCTTTCTGCCCAGCACGACATAATCGGCGTTGATCTCGTTGCCGGCCCGCACGTCTCGCTTGTCGCGGATTGTTTGGAAGTGGCGCAGTGGCGTCACCGGATCGGAGAGATCGATGCCATCGTCCACACGGCAGCGCTCCATGCACCGCACGTCAATCATCGCAGCGACGCAGACTTCCGTTGGGCCAATGTAGACGCGACGTCACGACTTCTCGACTTCGCCGTTGGCGCCGGTTCCAGCCACTTCATTCTGACCAGTACTACCTCGCTCTACGGGCATGCGCTCGAGGCCAAAGACGGCGCGGTGTGGGTGGACGAGGAGCTCGAGCCCCAACCGCGCGATATCTATGACGAGACAAAGCTTCAGGCTGAAAAGCTGGTTGCCTCCGCCGGCAGTTCGATGACGGTGACGTCACTTCGAATGTCGCGCTGCTTTCCAGAACCAGCCGACGTCATGGCCTGGTATCGGCTGCATCGCGGAATCGACCGGCGCGACGTGGCCGAAGCCCATGCGCTGGCGTTGGGTCGAAAGGGTCCGCCTGCAACCCATGTGATTAGTAGCGCGACGCCATTTTGGCGTGAGGATTGCGAGGAATTGCTCTTTGATGCGCCTGCGGTGATCGAACGACGGTGCCCAAGTGTCGTCGCGGAAATGGCCAGTAGAGGCTGGCACGTCCCGCGCTCGATCGACCGCGTCTATGACTCGAGCCGGGCCGCTCGCGAGCTAAGCTTCACGCCGCGCCATGGCATCAAATCCTGCCTCGCCGGCGACTGGGACCCGTGCCCGTCGCGCTGACGCCACACCTTGCCGCATTGCAGCAACGACCGTATCTGCACCCCATGACTTCGACCAACGACATCCGCCGCAGCTTCCTCGACTATTTCGAGAGGAACGGACATGCGCGTGTCGCCTCGGCGCCGCTGGTTCCCCACAACGACCCGACCCTGATGTTCGTCAACGCCGGGATGGTGCCGTTCAAGAATGTCTTCACCGGCCTCGAGACCCGCCCCTACTCAACCGCGGCGAGCAGCCAGAAATGCGTCCGCGCCGGCGGCAAGCACAACGACCTCGACAATGTCGGCTACACCGCGCGCCACCATACTTTCTTCGAAATGCTGGGGAATTTCTCCTTCGGCGACTATTTCAAGGAGCAGGCGATCCACCACGCCTGGACGCTGATCTCCAAGGAATGGGGGCTCGACCCTGACCGCCTGACCGCCACGGTCTATCACACCGACGACGAGGCCTTCGACCTTTGGAAGAAGGTCGCCGGCCTGCCCGAAAGCCGCATCATCCGCATCCCGACCAAGGATAATTTCTGGGCGATGGGCGATGACGGCCCGTGCGGCCCCTGTTCGGAGATCTTCTACGACCATGGCGAGCATATCCCCGGCGGACCGCCGGGATCACCGGACGAGGACGGCGATCGCTTCGTCGAGATCTGGAACCTGGTGTTCATGCAATATGAGCAGGCGGCGGGCGAGATCGTCTCCGAGCTGCCCAAGAAAAGCATCGATACCGGCATGGGCCTGGAGCGCATCGCCGCTGTGCTGCAGGGCGTCCACGACAATTATGACACCGACACGTTCAAGGCGCTGATCGCGGCCAGCGAGGAGTTCACGAGGACCAAGGCGGAAGGCGGCCAACAGGCTAGCCATCGGGTCATCGCCGACCACCTCCGCGCCTCTGGCTTCCTCGTCGCCGACGGCGTGCTGCCGGCCAATGAGGGCAGAGGCTATGTCCTCCGTCGCATCATGCGTCGTGCCATGCGCCATGCCCACCTGCTCGGCGCCAAGGAACCGCTGATGCACCGGCTGGTGCCCGAGCTGGTGGCCGAAATGGGCGCCGCCTATCCCGAGCTGGTCCGCGCCCAGCCGCTGCTGGAGGCGACGCTGCTGCAGGAGGAAACCCGCTTTCGCCAGACGCTGGTCAATGGCCTCAAGCTGCTCGACGAGGCGACCGCGGAACTGGCCGAGGGCGGCACCCTGCCCGGCGAGACGGCGTTCAAGCTCTACGACACCTTCGGCTTCCCCTACGACCTGACCGAGGATGCGCTGCGCGCCCGCGGCCTCAAGGTCGATCGCGCCGGCTTCGATATCGCCATGGCGGAACAGAAGGCCGCTGCCCGGGCAGCCTGGAAAGGCTCTGGCGAGAAAGCTTCGGACGAGCTGTGGTACGACCTGGCCGAGGAAGTGGGGGCTACCGAGTTCACCGGCTATTCTGGCCACGACGGCGAGGGCGTCGTTGTTGCGCTGGTCAAGGATGGCACGCGGGTCACTGAGGCGAAGGAGGGCGAAACCGTCACCATCGTCCTCAACCAGACGCCCTTCTACGGGGAAAGCGGCGGGCAGGTCGGCGATGCTGGAAAACTGACTAGCCTCATTGGCTTCGAAGGCGAAGTTGAGGATACGTCAAAGCCGCTCGGCAAGCTTCACGCGCTGCAGACTAAGGTGGTGAAAGGCGCGGTCAATGTCGGCGACGTGCTGCAACAACATGTCGACGCCGAGCGGCGCACCGCGACCCGCGCCAATCATAGCGCGACACACTTGCTGCACGCCGCGCTGCGCAACAGGCTGGGCGACCATGTCACGCAAAAGGGCAGCCTGGTTGCGCCTGACCGGTTGCGGTTCGACTTTTCCCATCCCAAGGCGCTGACCGCCGAGGAGATCGCCCAGATCGAAGCCGATGTGAACGCCGAGATTCGCGCCAACGAGCCCGTCGTCACCCGCTTGATGACGCCTGACGAGGCGGTAGACTCCGGCGCCTTGGCCCTGTTCGGCGAGAAATATGGCGACGAGGTCCGCGTCCTCTCGATGGGGCGGCTGAGCGAGAAACATTATTCGGTCGAGCTGTGCGGAGGCACCCATGTCGCTGCGACGGGCGACATCGCCTTGTTCAAGATCATCTCGGAAAGCGCGGTTTCCTCGGGCGTCCGCCGGATCGAGGCGCTGACCGGCGAGGGCGCTCGTCAATGGCTCAACTCCCGCGATGAGAAGCTGCGTGAGACGGCGGCTGCGCTGAAGGCCTCGCCCGACGAAGTGCCGGCGCGAGTCGCCGCACTGGTCGATAACGCCCGCAAGCTCGAGCGCGAGTTGGCCGACGCCAAAAAGGCGCTGGCAATGGGCGGCGGCGCCAAGGCCGAAGCGGCTGGCCCTGAGCAGGTCGGCGGCCATGCCTTCCTCGGCCAGGTGGTCGATGGACTCGACCCCAAAGGCTTGCGCGGCGAAGTCGATGGTATGAAGCAGCGGCTTGGCTCGGGCATCGCCGCGCTGATCGCGGTCAACGAGGGTCGCGCCAGCGTCGCCGTCGGAGTCACCGTCGACCTCGCCGGCCAGGTCAGCGCGGTCGAACTCGTCAAAGCAGCGGTGGCGGCGCTGGGCGGGCAGGGCGGCGGCGGCCGTCCAGACATGGCCCAGGGCGGCGGGCCGGATGGGTCGAAGGCTGACGAGGCCCTTCAGGCGGTTCGAGAAGCGTTGCAAAAAGTCGCGGCGTGAGCGAGGGCGCGGCAACTCTATTGGCTTCTACAGCCCATCATGTTCGCAACAAGCAACCAGTAGTTACTTTCCCAACCACTGGTGGTGGCGACCGGAAGGTTTGGTGGCGCTTCCTCGCCCTTCGTGGTGAACCGATCTTTGAGATCGGCAATGTATGTGGGACGTGCGAATTCTGGTTTCGCCGGCTCGAGCCAGAGGCTGAGCCTGTTGATATCGATTGCCTCCAGCAAGCGCTGACAGCCGGCATCACCGGGCTAGACAAAGATGTAGTTGATGCCTTCGAACGGCTGCTGGATTCGGGAACGTATCGGGTTGTTCTCCTACAATTTGTTCCGCAGCTCGTAGAGCCAGGAAGCACCGCAGACTATTTCACCAACGAGCAGAAAGCTGGTTGGCCGGAAAATGGTGATGAAGGTCCAAATGACCCTGGGACCCCATATTACCGGGTTGTAGGAAGATCAGGCATAGAGTTACTGACGACGGCGACTTGGGCTTTGAGTTCGTCGCACCCATTCAAAAGCGTGAAATGCTGGATGAGCAGCGGATTGCCTATTTCCGGGATCAGCTCACATTAGGGGTTCGGCCGACGGCAATCGCGGTGAGCGTGCTCGATATCAAACAATACTATGACAGCGACGTCGCCCATTGGTGCCTCGCTCACTATCTCTTGGATGGACACCATAAGATCGCGGCTGCGGCCGAAACAGGTTGCCCGATAACCCTTTTGAGTTTCGTGACCTCAGATCACGGTATTTCCGCGCCAGAGAATATCGACAAGCTCTTGAATCGCTACAACTAGGACGGGCCCGCGTCCCTCAGTCGCCGCCTACCAAGGCTCGGCTCGACCTCCAGCTGTCCCGCTTCCATGATCTCGGCGCGCAGTTCGCTGCGCTTCTCGTGAATCGAGGCGATCACCGGCCCCATCGCAACTCCAATGTCGACCAGCACGGCTTCGGACAGCTGCAGCGACGCTTCCAGCGTCTCCGGCACCGCATCGGTCACGCCGGCGCGGTAAAGCGCGGCGGCATGATCATTGTCGCGAGCCCGGGCGATGATCGGCAGGGAGGGGTGCTCGTCGCGCAACCGCTTGGCGATCCGCCGGGTGAGCGCCGGATCGTCCATCGTCAGCACCACCGCCACCGCTTTGTCGAGATCCAGTTTCTCGATCAGCTCGCGCCTGGAGACATCGCCATAGAGCACGGAATAGCCGGACTTTCGGGCCTCCATGAATCCGTCGATATCGCCGTCGACCGCGAAATAGGGCCGGTTATGCTGCTTGAGCATGTCGGCAATCATTCGCCCGACACGTCCAAAACCGAAGATGACCGTCTTTCCTGCGGTGGGGCCGACCGATTCCTCCGCCAGGACCGCACGATCGACCCGGCGGGCCATCCGCCGGCCTATTGTCGCCAGCAAAGGCGTGAACGTGAGCCCGACCGCCGTCGCCGCCGACCAGAAGCCAACCGTTTCCGCGCTGAGAATGCCGGCCACGCCGGCGGCGCCCAGCACGATCAGCGTGGTCTCTGATGGGCTGGCCATCAGCACGCCGGTTTCGGCCGCGACGCCCCGGCGCGCGCCGGCCATGCGCAGCAGCAGTCCGGTGACTACCGCCTTCACCAAGATGACCCCCGCAAGCGCTCCGAGCAGCGCCGGCCAGTCTGCGATCAGGGCCCCAAGGTCGATCTTCATCCCGACGGTGATCAGGAAGACGCCCAGCGCCAGCCCCTTAAACGGCTCGATCACCACCTCGACCTCGCTGCGGTAGTCGGTCTCGGCAATGACAAGGCCGGCGACCAGCGCTCCGAGGATTGGGGATAGGCCTACCGATGCGGTGACGGTGGCCGCGAGGATCACCACCAGCAGCGAGATTGCAAGGAAGAGCTCGGGCTTCTTCGACCGCGCCGCCTGGGCGAACAGTGCGGGGAGGACGAAGCGCCCCACGACCAGGATGGCGAGGATCACCAGCGTTCCTTGAAGCGCGATCTGGCCGAGGCCGCTGCTCTCCGCGCCGCTGGTCGCACCGATCAGAAACAGCATCGGCACCAAGGCAAGGTCTTCGAACAATAGCATCGCGAGCGCCGCCCGCCCGACCGGGCCTTGGGTGCCCGAAATGGGCAGCACCAGCGCCGTTGAAGACATGGCCAGCGCCAGTCCGAGCCATGCTGCGCTCTGGAACGGCCAATCGAACAGCATCAACGCGCTGCCGATCAAGGCGGCAATCAGCAGCATTTCCGCAGCACCGATGCCGAAAACCATCCGGCGCATCGCCACTAGCCGGCGGAAACTAAGTTCCATTCCGATGGAGAACAGCAGCAGGACGATGCCCAACTCGGCGAAGGGCTCAATCCCCTCGGGATCGGTGATGGAGACCCATTCGAGCCACGGATATTGTCCGGTCAGCGCACCAAGCCCGAACGGCCCGGCGATGATGCCCACGATGATGAAACCAATGACCGGGTTGATCCTGAACCGGGTGAAGGTCGGAATGACGATCCCCGCCGCGCCGAGGATGGTCAGCGCATCGCTCAGTGCCGGTGTCATGTGGATTCCGCCCGCCATGCTCCTTTGAAGCACGGCAGGCGGCTATTTGTCGATTAGGCTCCGACTGCCTCAGCCGCCATCGCCGCCTCGAGGTTCTCCCGGATCGCCTCAAAGAATTGTTCGGTGGTCATCCACGACTGCTCCGGCCCGACCAGCAAGGCGAGGTCCTTGGTCATCTTGCCGCTCTCGACCGTCTCGATGCAGACCCGCTCAAGCGTCTCGGCGAAGCGAACCACTTCGGGTGTTTCGTCGAGCTTGCCGCGGAATTTGAGACCACCGGTCCAGGCGAAGATCGACGCGATCGGGTTGGTCGAGGTGGCCTTGCCCTGCTGGTGCATTCGGTAGTGGCGGGTGACGGTGCCGTGAGCCGCCTCGGCCTCGACGGTCTTGCCGTCCGGCGTCATCAGCACCGAGGTCATCAGGCCCAGCGAGCCGAAGCCCTGGGCGACCTGGTCCGACTGAACGTCGCCGTCGTAATTCTTGCAAGCCCAGACGAACTTGCCGCTCCACTTGAGTGCCGAGGCGACCATGTCGTCGATCAGGCGGTGCTGATATTCGATGCCGGCCTGCTCGAACGCACCCTTGAACTCGGCGTCGTAGATATCCTGGAAGATGTCCTTGAAGCGGCCGTCATAGGCCTTGAGGATAGTGTTCTTGGTCGACAGATAGACCGGCCAGCCGCGCTGGAGGCCATAGTTGAGACTGGCGCGGGCAAAGTCCCGGATCGAATCGTCGAGGTTGTACATCCCCATGGCGACGCCCGCCTCGGGGAAATCGAACACCTCATGTTCGATGACCTGACCGTCCTCGCCGACCCATTTGATGCTGAGCTTGCCCTTGCCGGGGACGAGGAAGTCGGTCGCCTTATACTGGTCGCCGAAAGCATGACGGCCGACGACGATCGGATCGGTCCAACCGGGGATCAGCCGCGGCACGTTCTGGATGACGATCGGTTCACGAAAAATCGTGCCGCCCAGGATGTTGCGGATCGTGCCGTTGGGCGACTTCCACATCTTCTTGAGGCCGAATTCCTCGACCCGCGCCTCGTCCGGAGTGATGGTCGCGCATTTGACGCCGACGCCGTGCTGCTTGATTGCTTCGGCGGCCTCGACGGTGATGCGGTCGTCCGTTTCGTCGCGCTTCTCGATGCCAAGGTCGAAATAGATCAGGTCGACGTCGAGATAGGGCTGGATCAGCCGCTCACGGATCCATTGCCAGATGATGCGGGTCATCTCGTCGCCGTCGAGCTCGACGATCGGGTTCTTCACCTTGATCTTGGCCATGCGTGCTTTCCTGTGCCGGGATTTGTTGTCGCGCCGCGCCTTAGGCAGTCGATAAGTGATAGGCAACCGTCGCGCATTGCCGCGAGTTCCTCTAGCTCCTAAGGAACGGCGCCATGGCAGAACTCGACAAGCCCAACAGCCATTTGACGACTGTTAAATGGCGCTTTCCCTCGGTCCATCCGGAGGGCCGGAAATTCACCCTCGTCGCCGCATTCCTCGCATTGCTGGGCTTTACCGTGCTGCCCAACATGTTCGGCTGGCTGCTGGTTGGCGTGACGATCTGGGTCGCCGCCTTCTTCCGTGACCCGGTGCGGACCACGCCGACCGACCCGAACCTGATCGTCGCACCGGCGGACGGGCTGGTGACGATGATCAAGCGGGTTACGCCGCCTCTGGAATTGGGAGGCGATGGAGGGCTTTCGGGCGAATTTACCCGCGTCTCGATTTTCATGAGCGTGTTCGATGTTCACATCAACCGCTCGCCGATAGCGGGGACGATCAGGCGTATCGCCTATGTGCCGGGAAAATTCCTCAATGCCGACCTGGACAAGGCGAGCGAGGATAATGAGCGGCAATATTTCCTCGTCGAACGCGAGGACGGAGTGGGGATCGGTTTCACCCAGATCGCCGGGCTGGTCGCCCGGAGGATCATGTCCTTTGTCAAGGAAGGCGACCGGGTCGAGGGCGGCGAGCGCATCGGCCTGATCCGCTTCGGCAGCCGCGTCGACGTTTTTCTGCCAGCGGGGACCGGCAGCCAGGTGCTGCTGGGCCAGCGGACCATTGCCGGCGAGACGGTGCTTGGAGAGCTGGGCGTCGATCCGCAACGCAGCGGAACGAGCCAGTGACCGAGGGCGAGCGGGGCGGTTTTCCAATCCGGGCTTTCGTGCCCAATGCCATCACCGCTTTGGCACTATGCTTCGGGCTGACCGGCGTACGGTTCGGGATCACCGGCGACTGGCCGCAGGCGCTGGCCTGCATCGTCGGGGCAGGGGTGCTCGATGGGTTCGACGGCCGCATCGCGCGCCTGCTCAAGGCACAGAGCAAGTTCGGCGCTGAACTTGACAGCCTGTCGGACAATATCGCGTTCGGCACCGCGCCGGCGCTGATCATCTTCCTATGGTCGCTGCAGGAGGCGCCGCGCTTTGGCTGGATCGCCGCTTTGGCCTTGGCGGTTTGCTGCGCCCTTCGGTTGGCTCGCTTCAATGCGCGGATCGACGCCGACTTCCAGCCGCACAAGTCGGCCGGCTTCAACACCGGCGTCCCGGCACCGGTCGGAGCCGGGCTCGCCTTCGTTCCCATCTATCTCTGGCTGATCAGCGAGAATGAGCTGTTCCGCACATGGCAGCTAGTGCTGCCCTGGACCCTTTTCATCGCCCTGCTGATGATCTCCAGCGTTCCGACCTATACCTGGGGTTCGATCCGCATCCGCCGCGGCTGGCGGCTGTTTGCCCTGGCCGGTGTCGCGCTGTTCGGCGCAGCGCTGCTCAATGCGCCCTGGATGACCTTGCTTGCGATCTCGGCAATCTACCTGGCGCTGCTGCCGTTCAGCATCGCCGGCTACGCCGCGGTCAAGCGGCGGCGCGCAGCCCAGCCGGCATCCGCGCCGGTTCCGCCGCCGTACAGCGCTGACTGAACCGGATCGTCACCGGGCGGCCGGCGGTCGGTTGGGCGGTCCATGAGTGTCCGTCGAGAGCGGCGAGGATCTTGGCGCCATCGCGCCTCATTACATCGACGACCAGCGTCAGAATGAAGCCGAAAAGGGCAAGGGTGACAGCGGCTGCGAGCATCGGACCATCCTTCGATCTATCTTCTATCAGTTTATGTTCTCTAAATGTTCTGGCTACGTCAAGCGGTTTCGTTCGTGCAATGTTCTCATTTGGACCAAGCGCTTGATATGTCGGGCTTCATCGGCTAGGGGCGCGGCCATCCCACAGGTGGAACCACCATACCGGTGCCGGCCAATTGGCTGGTTACAAGGTTCCACCGAGGCTTAACCGGAGGAGATATCCCTATGGCGACCACCGTCGTCACGATGCAGCAATTGCTCGAAGCTGGCGCCCATTTCGGCCACCAGACCCACCGCTGGAACCCGCGGATGAAGCCGTACATCTTCGGCGACCGCAACGGCGTCCACATCATCGACCTGTCGCAGAGCGTTCCACTGTTCGCCCGCGCGCTCGACTTCGTCCAGCAGACCGTCGCGCGGGGTGGCAAGGTGCTGTTCGTTGGCACCAAGCGCCAGGCGCAGGACGCGGTGGCTGAAGCGGCCCGCGTGTCGGGCCAGCATTTCGTCAACCACCGTTGGCTCGGCGGCATGCTGACCAACTGGAAGACCATTTCCAACTCGATCAAGCGCTTCAAGAGCCTTGAGGAACAGCTGTCGGGCGACACCGCCGGCCTGACCAAGAAGGAAGTGCTGCAGCTGACCCGCGAGCGTGACAAGCTCGAGAATTCGCTGGGCGGCATCCGCGACATGGGCGGCCTGCCGGACGTGATGTTCGTGATCGACACCAACAAGGAAGAGCTGGCGATCAAGGAAGCCAATGTGCTCGGCATCCCGGTCATTGCGATCCTGGATTCGAACTCCAACCCGCAGGGCATTGCCTTCCCGGTTCCGGGCAACGACGACGCCAGCCGCGCCATTCGCCTCTATTGCGAGGCGATCGCCAATGCCGCCAACGCCGGCAAGTCCGGCGGCGCTGCGGCCCGCGGCGAAGACGTCGGCGCGATGGCCGAGCCGCCGGTGGAAGCCGCGCTCGAGGCTTGATCTTCCTCCCCTCCCGCTTGTGGGAGGGGATCGAGGGGAGGGCTTGTCCAATTCGTGGGCGCCTCCCCATTTAGACAGACCCTCCCCCAACCCCTCCCGCAGGCGGGAGGGGAGTGAAAGGTAAAGACATGGCTGAGATCACCGCCGCTTCGGTGAAGGAATTGCGCGAGCGCACCGGCGCCGGCATGATGGACTGCAAGAAGGCGCTGGCCGAGAACGCCGGCGACATGGAAGCGTCGGTCGACTGGCTGCGTGCCAAGGGCCTCGCTGCAGCCGCCAAGAAGGCCGGCCGCACCGCCGCCGAGGGCCTCGTCGGCGTTGCCGTCCAAGGCACCCGGGGCGCGGTCGTCGAGGTCAATTCGGAGACCGACTTCGTCGCCAAGAATGAGCAGTTCCAGGACTTTGTCCGCAACGTCGCCTCGCTGGCCCTCCAGGCCAACAGCGACGTCGAGGCGCTGAAGTCGGCCGCCTATCCGGGCGGCGGAACGGTCGAAGAGAAGCTTACCGACAATATCGCCACGATCGGCGAGAACCAGTCGCTACGCCGCACCGCGTTGCTCGAAGTGAGCCAGGGCGCGGTGGTCAGCTATGTCCACAACGCGGTCGCGCCGGGCATGGGCAAGATCGGCGTGCTGGTTGCGCTGGAAGGCACTGCTCCGGCCGAGACACTGCAGACGCTCGGCAAGCAGATCGCGATGCACATCGCAGCCGCCAATCCGCTGGCGCTCAACGCCGAGAGCCTCGATGCTGGGTTGCTCGAACGCGAGCGGGCCATCGCCATCGAGAAGGCCAAGGAAAGCGGCAAGCCGGAGAACATCGTCGAGAAGATGGTCGAAGGGTCGATGGCCAAGTTCCGCAAGGAAAACGCGCTGCTGAGCCAGCTGTTCGTGATCGATAACAAGACCCCGGTCGCTGAGGTCGTGGCCCAGGCCGGCAAGGAAGCCGGTTCGCCGATCACGCTGAAGGCGTTCGAACGCTTCCAGCTCGGTGAGGGCATCGAGAAGGCTGAAAGCGACTTCGCCGCCGAGGTGGCCGCGGCCGCTGGCGTCAAGAAGGACGAGCCGGTCGCGTGAGGCCTATGGCTTCCGCCATTAAGGCGGTTGTCGCAAGGGCGGGTGCGCCGTAAGAGCGCATCCGCCCTTCGCATATCTGGCCTGAGGAACGATCACACATGACCCGACCGCGCTTCCACCGCATCTTGCTGAAGCTGTCGGGCGAAGCGTTGATGGGGCCGAACCAATTCGGGATCGATCCGGCTACGGTGGCGAGCATGGCGGGCGAGGTGTCCGCGGCCAAGGCAGCCGGTCATGAGCTGTGCTTGGTGGTCGGCGGCGGCAATATCTTCCGCGGCATCGCCGGTGCCGCACAGGGCTTCGACCGGGCCACCGGCGACTATATGGGCATGCTGGCGACGGTCATGAACGCGCTGGCGGTGCAAAATGCGCTGGAAAAGATCGGCGTCGATACGCGCGTCCAGTCGGCGATCCCGATGTCGAGCGTGTGCGAGCCCTATATCCGCCGCCGCGCCATCCGCCACATGGAGAAGGGACGGATCGTCATTTTCGCGGCCGGAACCGGCAACCCCTATTTCACGACCGACACCGCGGCCGCGCTGCGCGCCGCGGAAATGGGCTGCAATGCCCTGTTCAAGGGCACCAGCGTCGATGGCGTCTATGATGCTGACCCGAAGAAGGTCACGGGCGCGACCCGCTACGACAGCGTTACCTTCAACCAGGTGCTGGCCGACGACTTGAAGGTGATGGATGCCAGCGCGGTTGCGCTGTGCCGCGACAACGATATTCCGATCGTCGTGTTCAACATCCGCCAGCCCGGCAATCTTGCCGAGGTGCTGGCCGGGCGCGGGACGGCGACGATCGTCCAGAACAAGGAGTGACAGGATGCCCGCTTACGACAAGCAAGATCTAGACCGCCGCATGCATGGCGCACTCGAGGTGCTCAAGCACGACCTGGGCGGCCTGCGTACCGGTCGCGCCTCGACCGCGCTGCTCGATCCGATCCAGGTCGAGGTCTACGGGGCGAACATGCCGATCAACCAGGTTGCAACCGTCTCCGTGCCCGAGCCGCGCCTGCTGTCGGTGCAGGTCTGGGACCGCGGCAACGTCGGACCGGTCGAAAAGGCAATCCGCAATGCCGGGCTGGGCATCAATCCGATCGTCGATGGGCAGGTCATCCGTCTGCCAATCCCCGAGCTGACCGAGGAGCGCCGCAAGGAACTTGCCAAGCTTGCCGGCCAATATGCGGAGAAGGCGCGTGTCGCCGTCCGCAACGTCCGCCGCGACGGCATGGACGCGCTCAAGACCGACGAGAAAAAGCATGAGATCAGCGAGGACGAACATAAACGTCACTCGGCCGAGGTGCAGAAGCTAACCGACAATGTGATAGCCGAGATCGATGCCGCGGCTCAGGCCAAGGAACAGGAAATACTCGGCAAGTGAGCTCCAGCGCCGCCCCGACGGAGGGGGCGACCTTTGCGGGCAGGGCGCGCGGAGGAGGTCCTCGCCACGTCGCTATCATCATGGACGGCAACGGCCGCTGGGCGGAGCGACGAGGCTTGCCGCGTGCCGCCGGCCACCGGGCCGGTGCCGAGGCGGTCCGAACCACCTTGAAATCGGCTATCAAGGCAGGGGTTGAAGTCCTTACCCTATATGCTTTTTCTTCGGAGAATTGGCGCCGGTCCGAGGATGAGATTAGCGATCTCAAGGGGCTGATGGGCTATTATCTCGAGCGCGAACTGGACGAGCTGGCGCGAGAAGGGGTCAGGCTGCTCCTTATCGGCGACCACAAGGCGTTCGGCCCGCAGCTGGTCGAACGCCTCGAGCGAGCGGTCGAGACCACCAGGCACAACGACCGGCTGACCCTGGTAGTGGCGCTGAACTATGGTTCGCGGGGCGAAATCGCCGAGGCGGCTCGGCGGCTGGCGGCCAAGGCAGCTTCTGGTGAGTTGGACCCGGCAGCGATCGATGAGGCCCGGTTCGGCAATGAGCTGACGACCGCAGGCCTGCCTGAGCTCGATGTCATGATCCGCACGTCGGGCGAAAAAAGGCTGTCGAACTTTCTGTTGTGGCAGTCGGCCTATGCCGAGCTGATCTTCGCTGATGTGCTGTGGCCGGATTTCGACGAGGCCGCTTTCAACGCCGCGCTCCATGAATTTGCCGGCAGGCAACGGAGATTCGGCGGTCGATGAGAGAGCTTGCCACCCGCACCGCGGTCGGAATCATCCTGATCCTGATCGCTTTGGCTTCGGCACTGTTTGGCGGAACGGTGTTCGCCGTCCTGGTCGCGCTGATCGCGACCATCATGTACCTGGAATGGTCGCGGATGGTTGGCCACTGGGGTCTCGGCTGGCGCGTCTATGGTTTCGTTTATTGCCTGCTTCCGGCGGTGGCCTTGCTGTGGATCCGCGAGCGCGCGGAATATGACGGGATCGGCCAAGGCTTCGACCTCCTGATCTGGGTATTCCTGGTCGTCTGGTCGACCGACATCGGCGCCTATTTCGCGGGCCGGGCGATCGGCGGGCCCAAGCTTGCGCCGTCGATCAGCCCTAACAAGACCATCGCCGGCCTGCTCGGCGGGGTGCTCGGCGCAGCGATATTGGCGGGAGCATGGGTCTATTATGTTGGCCTGCCTGCGCCATTGCTTTGGCTCGCCGTCCCGTTCGCGGTCGCAGCGCAATTGGGCGATCTGTTCGAGAGCGGGTTGAAGCGCAGGGCAGGGGTCAAGGACAGCGGCACATGGCTACCCGGCCATGGCGGACTGCTCGACCGATTGGACGGGTTGGTCCCGGTCGCGGTATTGACTGCCGCCTTGATGGTCGCGGACGCACTATGACACGGCGCAAGATCTCGATCCTGGGCGCGACCGGCTCGGTCGGCACCTCGACCCTCGACCTGGTTGAGCGCCGGCCCGACCGGTTCGAGGTCATTGCGCTGACCGCCGCCAACAAGGTCAAGGAACTGGCTGACGCAGCCCTCCGGACCGGCGCCAAGCTGGCAGTGATCGGCGATCCGGCGTTGTTGCAGGAACTGAAAGACCGCGTGCAAGGCAGCCGTTGCCAGGCAGCGACCGGCCGGGAAGCGCTGTCCGACGCCGCGGCGGGCGAGGCCGAATGGGTCATGGCGGCGATCGTCGGCTGTGCCGGCCTTGAGCCGGTGATGTCGGCGATCGAAGCAGGCCGCACCGTGGCGCTTGCCAATAAGGAAGCATTGGTCACCGCCGGCCAACTGATGATTGCGGCGGCAAGCCGTTCGGGCGCGACCATTTTGCCGGTCGACAGCGAGCATAATGCGATATTTCAATGTCTAGCTGACAATCGTTCCTGTGATGTCGCAAGACTGGTGCTGACCGCCAGCGGGGGCCCGTTCCGCAGCTGGAGCCAAGATCAGATGGCCGCCGTGACGCCGGAGCAGGCTGTCGCCCATCCGAACTGGTCAATGGGCGCGAAGATCAGCGTCGATTCGGCGACCATGATGAACAAGGGGCTCGAGCTGATCGAGGCTCACCATCTGTTTGGCGTTCCGAGCGATCGAATTGATGTGCTGGTCCATCCGCAGTCGGTGATCCACTCGATGGTCGAATATGTCGACGGGTCGGTTCTGGCCCAGCTGGGAAGCCCCGACATGCGCATTCCGATTGCCCATGCCTTAGCCTGGCCGGAACGGATGGAAACGCCTGCCGAAAAGCTGGATCTGGCACGGATCGGCTCGCTGTCGTTTGAGGCGCCCGACCTCGGCCGTTTCCCGGCGCTTCGCGTCGCGCGGGACGCGATGGAAGCGGGCTGCGCCGCACCGATCATCCTCAACGCGGCCAACGAGGAAGCAGTGGCGTCTTTCCTTGCCCGGCGCGTCGCCTTCCTTGACATCATCCGCACGGTCGAGGAGGCGCTAGCTCAGACGGACGCAGCCGCGCCCCATTCCATCGCCGAGGTGATCGACATCGACCGCAATGCGAGAGCATTGGCCCAGAACCTCATGAGCGAGATGGCCGCCTGATGTTTGCACAGCCGCCGCTATGGTTCATCATCATCGCCTTCCTGTGCGCGATCGGCCCGCTCGTCTTCTTTCATGAACTCGGCCATTATTGGGTGGCGCGGTGGTTCGGCGTTGGCGCCGAGCAATTCTCGATTGGCTTCGGAAGGGAGATCGCCGGCTGGACCGACAAGCGCGGCACCCGCTGGAAAGTCGGCTGGCTGCCGCTGGGCGGCTATGTTCGCTTTGTCGGCGACATGAACCCGGCCAGCCAGCCGGGGCATGATGCCGACATCCCCCAAGAAGTCCGGGCGATTTCATTTCACCATAAGCCCTGGTGGCAGCGGTTTCTCATTGTCCTGGCGGGTCCACTCGCCAATTTCCTCCTGGCAATCGTAATCTTCGCGGCATTTTTCATGGCTTATGAAATGCCGAACACGCCGCCAGTCGCTGACGGTATTGCGGCTGGGAGCGCCGCAGACAGGGCAGGCCTTCGAAAGGGCGACCGCATTCTGGCGGTGGGTGAACGGGATATTGACTCCTTCGAGGACCTGCGGCGGACCGTCGCAATCCGTCCCGACGCCGATGTGCTGATCAAATATGAGCGCGAGGGAGAGGCGCGGGAAGTAGGCGTCAGGCTGGGCAAGGAGACCCGCAAGGACGAGTTCGGCCAGGCTTATGTGGTCGGTCTGCTGGGGCTTGAGCCGCCGCCGCCTCGCCTTGAACGGCTTTCGGCGGTTGAAGCGGTTCCGGCGGGCGTTCGTGCGACTGCCAACATGACGCGCCTGATCGTCGAGATCATCGGGCAGATCGTCACGGGGGAACGCTCCGCAAGGGAAGTCGGCGGGCCGCTTCGCATGGCGCAGGTGGCAGGACAACGTGCCAGCCTAGGCTGGCCCGACTTCGTCTATCTGATCGCCGCATTCTCCATAAATCTCGGGTTCATCAATCTCTTGCCAGTCCCTATGCTCGATGGCGGACATTTGGTTTTCTATGTCGCGGAGGGAATCCGTCGGCGTCCGGTCAGCGAACGGGCGCAGGATTGGGCATTTCGCGGCGGTCTCGCCCTGCTTCTCGCGCTGCTTCTATTCACCACAGTCAACGACTTGGCCTCTTTTGGCCTGTTCGAACGACTTGGGCGCTTGATTGGATAGAGCGGTTGGGGCAGGGCTAGACATCATTTGCGGCGCCGTGGGCAGCGGGCCGTTCAGCAAACTAGGCGGGGAAGCGTGAGTAGCACCAGCACTCGATACACCAAGCGGATGGGCAGCGTTCTTCTGGTAGGAACCATCCTTGGCGGCTGGTCCGCTCCACTCGTGGCCCAGGAAGCGCCGGCGGAACCGGCCCCCGTGGCAACTCAACCGGCGCCGCCGTCCCAACCGGCTCCCGCTACAGCTCAGCCGACCCAGGCGCCGGTCCAGGCCGCCACCGGTGTCATTCGCTCGCTCAGGGTCACCGGCAGCGAGCGGCTCGAGCCGGAAACGGTCATCGCCTATTCGAATCTGGTCCCAGGCCAGGAATATAGTGCGGAGACGCTGGACCAGGCGCTGAAGGATCTGTTCGCGACCGAATTGTTCGCCGACGTCACCATCACCGGCGCCGATACCGGCAACCTGCTGATCAATGTTCGCGAAAACCCGGTCATCAATCGCATCGTTCTTGAGGGCAACAAGCGAATCAAGAACGACAAGATCACGCCGGAGATCAAGCTGGCGCCGCGCCAGATCTACACTCGTTCGAAGGTGCGGGCCGACGTCGACCGGATCGTCGAGCTTTACCGCCGCCAGGGCCGTTTCGCCGCCACCGTCGAGCCCAAGATCATTCAATTGGACCAGAACCGCGTCGACCTGGTCTTCGAGATTACCGAGGGCGACAAGTCCAAGGTCCGCGCGATCAATATCCTTGGCAACGAGGAATATTCCGACGGCCGGCTGCGGAAGGAGATGTTCACCAAGGAAGCCGGCGGCGTGCTGGGCTTCTTCAAGTCGAACGACAGCTATGACCCGGACCGGCTGGCCGCCGACCAGCAGAAGCTGCGCGCCTTCTATCTGACCGAGGGCTATGCCGACTTCCGCGTTGTCTCGGCACTGGCCGAGCTTACCCCCGACCGCCGGGACTTCATCATCACCTATGTGATCGAGGAAGGTCCCCGCTACAAATTCGGGACGATCGACGCGGAAAGCGAACTCAGGGACTTCAACGCCGAGTTCGTCAAGTCGCTGGTGAGGATCAAGCCGGGCAGCTGGTTCAATGCCAAGATGGTCGAGGATACGGTTACCGGCCTCAACGAGCTCGCCGGCGCTCGCGGCTACGCTTTCTCCGACGTCAGCCCCAATTTCGAGCGCGACGCCGAAGCCCGGACGATGAGCATCACCTTTCGCGTCGCCGAGACGCCCCGCGTCTATGTCGAGCGGATCAACATCCAGGGCAACACGGTCACTCACGACAAGGTGATCCGCCGCGAGTTCCGCCTGAACGAGGGCGATGCCTTCAACGCACTCAAGGTCAAGCGCAGCCAGGACCGCATCCAGAACCTCGGTTTTTTCCAGGAAAATCTGGAGATCAAGCAGACCCAGGGCTCGTCCAACGATCGAGTCATCCTGAATCTCGATGTCGAGGAAAAGTCGACCGGCGAGTTGCAGCTTTCGGCCGGCTATTCCAGCCTCGAGAAGTTCATCGTCTCGGCCTCGGTCGCTCAGCGCAACTTCATGGGCAAGGGCCAGGTCTTGCAGACTGGCATCAACTATTCGCGCTACTCGAAATCGATTTCGGCCGGCTTCACCGAGCCCTACCTGTTCGATAAGAATATCCTGCTGGGCGGCGAACTCTATTACCGCGACCTCAGCTCGTTCAACTATGACCAGGATGGCGACCGCAACCAGACCTACGGCCAGAAGTCGATCGGCGGCGTCGCTCGGCTGGGCTTCCCGGTCACGGAATATGTGACCTTCGGCACGCGATATTCGCTGGTCCAGGACGATATCACGCTCGATAAGGATATCTTCTTTGACGATGTCGACAATAACCCGGACACGCCGGACGAATGCGATCCGGACGCTGCCGGCCGCTATCTGTGCAACGAGCTTGGCAAAAAGCTGACTTCGGCGATCGGTTATACGGTTGCCTTCGACAATACCAACGGCATCCGGGCCACGCGGGGCCACCGGCTGGTCCTCAGCCAGGATTTCGCCGGTCTAGGCGGTGACATCAAATATATCCGCACCCGCGCCGATGCGACCAAATATTGGGGGCTGCCGGCCGGTTTCACTCTCTCTGTCCACGGGGAGGGCGGCTATATTCACCCGCTGCGAGATTCGCCAGGCGAAGGGCAGGATGCGATCCGCTTGACCGATCGATTCTTCGGCGCGCAGATGCGCGGTTTCGACATTCGCGGCATTGGGCCACGCGTTGCCAGCCTGCCGTACGAAAATGAGACGACCGTCGACAGGGACGCGAAATTCCTGAGGAGCGACGCGGTCGGCGGCCGAGCCTATTATATGGGCCGGATCGAAGTCGAGTTCCCCACCACCTCGTCGCTCCGCAGCCTGGGCCTAAGGCCCTCGGCATTCGTCGACATCGGCTCGGTCTGGAACCTGGTGAAGCCGGAGCTGACCGATCGGCCGGGCACCTGCACGCGGCCGGACGATCCGGCCACTACCGACGTCGATCCGCGCAGGGAAATTCTCGGCCCCGGCGAGACATGCGCCGATATCATCGCCGAAGTCGGACCGGGGTTCGTCTATGACGCGGGCTCCGGTTTCAAGGAATTCTTCCTCGGCAACTCGCCAAAGCCGCGCCTGTCGGTCGGCATCGGCGTCAACTGGGTATCGCCTTTCGGTCCGCTGCGTATCGACATCGCCAAGGCCCTGCTCACGCAGGAAGGTGACGAAACGAAGCTCTTTTCATTCAACGTAGGAACTCAATTCTAATGACCAAGCATATTGTCGCCGCCATGCTTGCGGCTTCCGCCCTTGCCGCTCCCGCCATGGCGCAGCGCGCCCCGGCCGCGGTCGTCGTCGTGGTCGACACCGACCGCATCGGCCAGGAATGCACCGCGTGCCGCGCGGCATCGCAGCAGATCCAGCAGAGGGGCCAGCAGCTCCGCACGCGCGCCCAGACGCTGGAAACCCAGCTGCAGACCGAAGGCAAGCCGATCCAGGACGCCATCGACGCCCTGAAGGGCAAGCAGCCGGACGCTGCCCTGCAGCAGCGGGTCACGGCTTTCCAGACCAAGCAGCGCAGCGCCCAGCAAGAGCTGCAGAACAGCGAGCGCAGCCTGCAGTCGACGCAGGTCCATGTGAACCAGCAAATCGGTGCCCGTTTGAGGACGATCATCAGCGCCGTTGCCGCGCAGCGTGGAGCCAACCTGGCGGTGAGCAAAGATTCTACGCTGTTTTCGGCACAGACGGTCGACGTAACCGACGCGGTGCTGGCCCAGCTCAATCAGCAGCTGCCGGCCGTCAGCGTCACGCCGCTGCCGCAGCAACAGCAGCAGACCCCGCAGGGTCGATGAGCGAGGCTGACTCGGGCGCCGCCATCGGCCCGCTGGATATCCGGCGGGTGATGGCAGCGCTGCCGCATCGTTACCCGATGCTGCTGGTCGACCGGGTCGAGCGGATCGTGCCCGACCAATCGATCACCGCGATCAAGGCGGTGAGCATGAACGAGGGCTTCTTTCAGGGGCATTTTCCTGGACGGCCGATCATGCCAGGCGTGCTGATCGTCGAGGCGCTGGCCCAGGCGGCCGGGGTGCTGGCGGTCGAAAGCTTCGGCCTCGCCGACAGCGGCAAGCTGGTATATTTCATGGCCATCGAGGGCGCGAAGTTCCGCAACCCCGTGGAGCCTGGCTGCCTGCTTCAGCTCGACGTCGAGTTCGTCCAGAAGCGGGCCACGGTGAGCAAGTTCGCCGGCAAGGCGTCGGTTGACGGAAAGGTGGTCGCCGAAGCCAATTTCACCGCGATGATCGCCGACCCGCCTAGCTCCTGATCGCCCAGCCGCCGTTGGCGGCCTGAATCCGGAATATCTCTTGGAAGCGCTCGCTGGTCATCAGGCTGGCGGGCGCTTCGTCCATCTGGAGCTTGCCGTCGGCGATCAGCAGGGCTCGGCCGAAATGGCGGAGTTGACTGAGGTCGTGCAACGCTGTGAGCACCACCTGACCGGACCGAGCAGCGGCTTCAAAAATCGCCAGGAAGCGGAGTACCCAGTAGGGATCGAGATTGCTAAGCGGTTCATCCAGCAAGAGAATCTTGGGGCTGGCAGCGAGGGCTCGGGCGCTGAGGACGCGGGCCCGCTCGCCGGTGGAGAGGCGGTTGACCGGGCGATCGGCGAGTTTTTCCAGTTCAAACAGCGCGATCAGTTCGTCGATCCGTGCGGGATCGGGCCGGTCGAGGCCGAGGGCGATTACGTCCCGGGCGGCGATCGGCCAGGTCACATCGCGCGAGGCGGGGAGGAAGGACAGGAGGTGCCGGCGGCGGGCGAGGGGCGCGGGGTCGAGGTCCTCGCCATCGATTGCGACTATGCCGGAAGTTGTTTCGATGCGGGCCAGAGCGCGAAGCAGGCTGGTCTTGCCGCCGCCGTTGGGGCCGACCAACGCGACCAATTCCCCCGCCGCTACATCGAGATCGGTCGGATCGAGCCGGCCTGGAATGCCGACCTGCCGGGCGACGAGTGACGTCATGCCGTCACCCTCCGCCGCATGGTCACGACCAGCCAGACGAACAGCGGCGTCCCGAACAGGGCGGTGACGACCCCGACCGGGATCGGCCGATCGAGCGGGACGGCGCGTACGACCAGGTCGGCGGCGGCGAGCAGGAGGGCGCCGATCAAGGCCGCCGGGATCATCGCGCTTCCCGGGTGGCCGCGGCTCATCTGGCGCCCGAACACCGGCGCAACGAGGCCGACGAAGCCGATCGCTCCGGCCACCGATACACAGGCCCCGACGGCAACGGCCGACAAGGCGATGACCTCGAAGGCCAGGCGGCGGGGCTTCAAGCCGAGGGAAGCCGCAACGTCTTCGCCCAGGGCGGTCAGATCGAGCGCCTTGGCGCGGCGAAGGAGCAAGGCCGAGGCGAGGGCGGCAGGAATGAGTGCCGCCGCCGCCTGGGCGAGGCTGCGGTCGGCGAAATTGCCCATTAGCCAGTCATAGGCATCGTAAAAAGCGAAGGGTGAGGGAGCGAGTGCCAGCGCCAGGCTGGTTGCGGCCCCGGCGGCGAGGGAGATGGCGAGGCCGGCCAGCAACAGCGTCGCCGTGTCCGCCCGGCGTCCCGCCAGGGTGACCAGCAGGGCCAGCGTGGCCAACGCCCCGGCGGCACCGCAGGCGGCGAGCAGCAAAGGCTGCGTCACGCCAAGCCAGTAGCCGCCGACAACTGCCCCCAGTGCCGCGCCGCTCGAGGCGCCGCTGATGTCGGGCGAGGCGAGGGGATTGGCGAACATCGCCTGGAGCGCCGCCCCGCTGATGCCCAGCACCGCGCCATAGCCGAGGACCAGCAACGTCCGCGGTAGCCTAAGTTCGGTCAGGATCAGGTTGGCCAGGCCGGGTTCGAGGGCCTGGGCCTCCTGCAAGGGCGTCAACGGGAGCAGCAGGTGCGCCGCCGCGCCGAGCATCAACAAGGCGATCAGGAGCAGCCTCACAGCTTGCTCCTGAGCCGTTCGACCTCGCCCAGCATCAGCGGGCCGGCGCAGGTCCAGGGCCGCCCATCGACCGTGACGATTTTCGACGCTGCCGGCCGGGCCAGCGGATGCTCGAGCCAGACTTGGCCCAGCGAACGCTCGCTTCTCCGATAGGCCGAGCGCAGCAGCACCGACGGCGGGCGGGTGGCCAGTTGCTCCAGCGTGGCGCGGCCGCCGGGCAGGGCGCGCTGCCTCAGGCCCGCCAGCCGCATCCACTCCGCCTCGACCGATCGGGCGCCAACGCTATTGCCTCCGGCGCCGAGGAAGATGGCGTCCCGCGCCTGCGGCGCCGATTGCCGGAGCCGGGCCAGCCGGCTCTGCCACGGCCGGGCGCGACGTTTGTCACCCAAGGCGCTAGCCACCAGCGTCATGCTGCTCGCCACGTCGCCGATCGTTGCCGGGAAGGGAAGGTCTAGGGTCTTCAGCCCCATCCGCTGAGCGATCATGACTGTCGCTCGGCCGCCGCCGCCCATTGTAATCAACAGGTTAGGCTTGGTTCCTAACGCGCTTTCTAGATCGCCTCGGTTGCCGGGATATTGCCGGCCAAGCCGCCACAGCGAGCTGTCGGCAGGATCGCGGGACAGTCGGGTAACGCTGGCGATCTCCTGCGGCTTGGCAAGCAGCAGGAGATATTCATCGCTGCACATATTGAGCGAGGCCGCGCGAACCGCGACGCTAGCGGCCAAGAGCGACGCGAAGCCCGGCATGGATGCTCCTCCCCTCCGACCGATATCCGACCACATCCTGATAATCGTCATCGAAGGCATTGGCGACGCGGATATGCGCCTCCAGCTCGCCCGTCAGGCGGTAGGCAATTCGTGCGCTTGCCAGCCAATAGGGATCGAGCCTGACGGCAAGCGCTGGAAACAGGTCGAAATTGGTGTCCGCCCGCTCGCCCGAATAGGCGACAGCCGCGCCATAGGTCAGCCGGCCCTTTGACCCGTCGAGCGCGACGCTGCCGCTATGCTTCGGCCGCCGCGGCTCCTTCAGCTGGGCGCCGCCGACATCCGGCTCGCTGGCATCGAGCCAAGCGTAATTGATCGTCAGCCGAAGCGCGTCGGAGGGCGTGTAAAAGCCTTCGAGCTCAATGCCCTGGCGCTTGCTCTTGCCGTCGGCATTGACCGCGGTGGAAGTGAAGTCGGGCAGGAAGACGGTGGCGATTTCGTCCTTCAGCCGCTGGCGGAAATAGGTCATGGAAGCACCAACGTGCTCCGAGGCGTAGCGCAACGAAATGTCGCCGCCGCGGCTGGATTCCGGCTTGAGGTCGGGATTGCCGGCGAAGCTGCCCGGGAAAAAGCCGTAGAGATCGAAAAATGTCGGCTGAGCAATGCCTTCGCCAAAATTTGCGGCAACCGACAACCCGCTTCCCAGCTCGCCCCGCAGCGAGGCGCGGAAGGTGGTTGCATCCTTGAATCGCGAGAAGATGTCATGGCGAACGGCGAGGCCGGCGCTGACTGGCCCCAGCCCGGTTGCGCGCCATTCGGCCGTCAGCGAATGATGGTTGCGTGACCGGTCCTGGTTGGTGAAGCCGCCGAAGGCTGTATCGCGGGCTTCAAAATTCTCGCGCTCACTCTCGACCGCGGCGATCAGCTGATGGCTGCCGAAGCGATGGCCGCCCTCCAAGCCAAAAGTCCGCCGGGTCGCTTCCGTCTTGTTGAGGAATTGGTCGTCAAGCTCGTTGCGGTTGGAAGAGCCGAGCAGGCTGGCCGAGGCCAAGGCATAGCTTTTCTCCCGATCGCCCAGCTCGGCGAACAGGCGACCGGCGGCAAGCTTGTTATGCGTCTCGTCGAGCGTATCAGCGCGCTGGAAGAAAGCGTCATAGCCGTCGAATTCGCTCTGCCCGCGCAGGGCAAAGCCGGAGGCGCCCAGCAAGAGGGCAGGGGAAACCCGGTAGCGGCCGGCGGCGCGCAGGCCGAGGTTGTTATAGCCGTCCTTCTCGCCACCGCCGAGGAAGCTGTCGATGCCATCGCTGCGCTGACCGGCAATCCCTACTGAGAGGCCATGGTCGGCATCGCCCAGCTCGGAGCGCGCCGCGCTACGCCAGGTGTCGCGGCTGCCAGCCTCAACGAACGCCTGGGTGCCCCCGGAACCAGGTGCCACGCCGCTGATCGCGACCACCCCGCCGATCGCTTCCGAGCCCCACAGCGCCGATTGCGGACCGCGAACCACTTCGATCCGGCTGGCGAGATCGGCATTTAGCAGCTCGAAGCGCGGCTCGTTGCCGGCGGCCGGGTCGTTGGCGCGAATGCCGTCGACGAACAGCAGGGTGTGATTGGCTTCGGCGCCGCGGATCCGCACCTGGGTCAGCGATCCCGCCGGACCGCTGGTGGCGACGGCCACCGACGGGACCAGCCGCAGCAGGTCCGGCACCAGCGGCGATCCCAGCCGCTCGATGCGCCTGGCGTCGATCAGCGTGACACTTGCCGGGGTTTCGGATGCCTCTTCCTCGCCGCGCGAGGCGGTGACGACGATGGCTGGTTGTTCTGCAGGAAAATCAATCATTTCGAGTCCTTCTCTTCCATGACAAGTCGTCACGGAGGAAGGACCCGCGCCAATCGTCGGCGTGCGATCTCCCACGTCCCGCGGCTGGTCCCGGCCGGAGAGCGGACGACGGGCCAAGGCGGGTATCTGACTACGCCCAGCTATAGGGCTCCCATCAAAGTACTACTTTGATGGGGACCCATGCCGGGATCACAGTTGCGGGCACAGTGCCGGATATTCGCCGGCTTCCCCCTTCGCCCGCGGCATTACACCGCGGGAACCCTGGTCGCTGGCCGCGAACTGCGCCGGAGGGTAGCAACTTGTCAAGCAGGGCCGCTTGAGCTAGGGGCGCGAGCCTCGTACTCGCCATGCCCCCGGCATGGCTGCGCGCGAGACTTTTCAGGCTGGTCGGAACCAGCCACTTTACAAGGAATATCTCATGAAGAGCGGGACGCACCCCGATTATCACTTCATCACGGTCGAAATGACCGACGGGACGAAGTACCAGACCCGGTCGACCTGGGGCAAAGAGGGCGACACGTTGCACCTCGAAATCGATCCGAGCGCTCACCCGGCATGGACCGGCGGACGCGGTCAGATGCTCGACACCGGCGGCCAGGTCGCGCGCTTCAACAAGCGCTTCGGCGGACTTTCGCTCGGCAAGAAGTAAGCTGTGCCAAGCTCGGCTCCGCGGCTTGAGACCGCGCGGCTGATCCTTCGCCCATTCCGCAAGGACGACCTCGACGACTTCGCGTCGACGATGGCCGACCCGGAGATCGTGCGCCATCTGGCGATCGAGCCACTGTCGCGCGAAGATTCGCTGCGCCGGATCTTCCTTGCCGCGGGGCAATGGCCGATTATCGGCATGGGCATGTGGGCGGTCGAGCTGAAGGCGAACGGTCGCATGATCGGGCATCTCGGCTTCTTCGACATGGAGCGCGACATGGAGCCGAGCCTGGTCGGCCAGCCGGAAATGGGCTGGATCTTCGACCGGTCAGTGCATGGGCAGGGGCTGGCGTATGAAGCCTGCATGGCTGCGCTCGAGTGGGCCGAGCAGGAATTTGGGCCAGTCGCCATCCCGGCCATCATCAGCACCGAAAATATGCCCTCGATGAAGCTGGCCGAGAGGCTCGGTTTCGTCCGGGAGCCCGATGGCCTCTACAAGGGTGAGGCGATCGCGATTTTTCGGCGGGTGGCCAAGGGCTGACTGCGCCCGAAACCGTCATGCTGAGTTCACCTTGCCGAATTTCCCCCGGCAATCCGTCATGCTGAACTTGTTTCAGCATCCATTCGGGAGACCCGCGCCCTACGTCGACGATGGGTCCTGAAACAAGTTCAGGACGACGATTATTTGGGCTGTAGCGGTGGGAGGCCCAGCCCCGGCGCTAAATCGACCCATTGCGGGTTTTCGCTCTCGATCAAGTTGATCTTCCACTGTCTATGCCAGCGTTTCAGCCGCTTTTCTCGGGCAATCGTTGACAGCATGTCGTCGAACAACTCGTATCGCACGAGCAGGAAGACCCCGTGCTTTGAAGTGAACCCCGGCACTTGGCCGGTCCGATGCTGGTAGATTCGCTCAAGCGGCGCTGAAGTGACACCAATGTATAGCGTCCCGTAAGGCTGGCTGGCCAGGATGTAGACGCATGGTTGCCTCACCAACCCCCGCCGCCGCCGCCTCCACCGCCGCCGCCCGACGAACCACCTCCGCCGGACCCGCTCGAGGAGCCAGGAGCCGTCGAGGCCGAGCTGACCGTGCTGGCCAGCGACGATCCGACCGACTCAACGAATCCGCCGGTGTCGTCCCAAGGGCTGTGGCTGCCCGAATACCAGGCGAAGCCCTGGCCCGCGCCGGGCGCGGTCGCTGCGGCCGCCAGCAGGCCGGTGTAGCGGTCGGCCCAGCGGTTCTCGACGCCCAGCGCAATGGCATAGGGCAGATAGCGTTCGAACAGCTGCAGCGTGTCTTCGGGCGCCTGCATCCGGTCGAGGCGGTCGCGTTCGGTGATCGACAGATATTGCCTGAAGCCGGCGATGCGGTCGAGCACGGCGCGGCCCTCCCTGGTAGGTGCCGACATCCAGAAAAAGCTGCTGATCACGAACGGCAGGCCGATCAGCGGGATCGCCAGCGGCACCCAATTGCCGGTCTTCAGCGCCTCGGGGAGGACCGGGAAGGCGAGCATGAGCGCGACGCCGCCGATGATCGCCGCGACAAGATGCAGCAGGCAGCGGCCAGTGCCCTTGTCGTTGGGCGCGGCATGGAAAACCAGTGCCGCGATCGTCAGTCCGGCAGCCGACAGCAGCACCAGCATCCGGTTGCCGGCTCCCTCGGCAAGGACGACGGCCGCCGCGGCCAGCCACATCGCGGTGAGGAACACCAGCACCGCGGCGCCGATCCAGCCATAGTTGCGGAGGAACAGCTTATCCTCGTAAGCGCGCGCAAAGCTATCGCTCAAAGTCTTCTTTGCACGGGAGAAATGGGCGTGATTCTTCTGCACCATCTGGATTGAGTCATTGGGGCTAACCAGCGCATTGAGCGCAGCCAGCTCAGCCGATCCAAGGGGCTGCGCATCCGGAAAATCCGGACGTTCGATCCGGCGTTTGTCGCCACTGAACCAGCCGCCGTCCTCCTCGACAAGGCGGACATGGCCCTTGACCGCCGCATCGACCAGCGACGCCGCGAAGGCGCGGTTGTCGAGGCCTTGTTCGACGATGTAGCGCATCGCCGCCGGCGACAGATCGTCGGGCGGCGAGAAAAGGGGCACCACCGTTCCCGGCCTGGGATCGCGGCCGGCCCTGCGCCAAGCGTAGAGCAAATAGGCCAGGACCGCCGCCAGCCCGCCGGCGCCGGCCAGCGGCGGGGCCCAATCGGACAGCAACCAGCCAAGGCGAGTGGATTCCGACGGCTCGGCGACGACGCCTTTGGGGAAGGCGACCGCGATGGTCAGCCCCTCGCGGGAGTAGAGCGGGCGGGTGGTTGCGAAGCGGATCGAGCCGGGCTGTTCGGCGACCACGCGGCCGGCTTGTTCGGTCGAACCCTGCGGCCCGGTATAGGCCGCGCGCTGGCCGAAACGGGCGGGCGAGGGAAGGGTGACGGTTGCCGACGCCTGGTCGATCGGGAAGTCCCAGCCGTTGCCGGTGACGTTCCAGTAGAGCTCATCATAATCATCGAACCGGCCGATCATGCGCGTCGCACGGTAGCGGATGGTGTAAAGATGCTCGCCCTGCGTGACGGTGCGGTCGGCGCTGCCGATGCGGATACGGACGCCGTTGGTCAGTGTCTCCACCTTGTTGGGCTCGACCTGGCCATCGAGCAGCGTATCGACCAGCTCGAAGCCGACCTTGACCCGCCGGCCATGCGTCGCCCGATAGCGAGTCGGGAAATCGCGGTAGATGCCGTGGTTGATCGCGACATTCTCGACCCGGACGAGGATCGTCTCGGTGACGTCGAGCGTGCCGTTGGGCTGGATCGCGATCTGGCTGTCGAAGCTGAGGATCCGCTCCTCCGCCGCCGCAGCGCCGGGGAGCAGGACAGCGAGGAGCGCGGCGAAGGCGGCGAGGAAGCGGCGCATCAGCGCTACGGCCGCTGGAACTCGACCTTGGGCGCGCTCTGGATGCTGGCGTCGGCATCCTCATAATAGGGTTCTTCCTTGAACCCCATCGGCGCCGCGAACAGCATGTCGGGGAAAGAGAAGATGCGGGTGTTGAGGTCGCGCGCGGTGGCGTTGTAGTAGCGCCGGGCCGACTGGAGCTCACCTTCCAGTTCGCTGAGTTCAGTCTGCAATTCGCGGAAATTGGCGTCGGCCTTGAGGTCGGGATAGGCCTCGGCCACCGCGAACAGTCGGCCGAGCATGGCGGTCATGGCATTGTCGGCCTGGGCGGTGGCGGCGACGCTGCCGGCCTTCATCGCATCACTGCGGTGGGCGACGACGGCGTCCAGGGTCTCGCGCTCATGGGTGGCATAGCCTTTGACCGTCTCGACCAGGTTGGGGACCAGGTCGGCGCGGCGGCGGAGTTGGACTGTAATGCCGCTGAAAGCTTCGTGGACCAGCGCCCGGAGACGGACGAGCCGGTTATAGATGGCGACGCCCCACAGCAGCAGCAGGACTACTGCTGCAAGGAAGATCCAGAAAAAGGACATGCGCTGCTCCCCCCGATTTGGGGAGGGACCATAAACGCGGAATGGCGGCCTAGAAAGCCGGAATTCCGGTGATGGCGCGGCCGAGGATCAGCGCATGGACGTCGTGCGTGCCCTCATAGGTGTTGACCGTCTCCAGGTTGGCGGCGTGGCGCATCACCTGGAACTCGGCGGAGATGCCGTTGCCGCCGTGCATGTCGCGGGCAACGCGCGCGATATCGAGCGCCTTGCCGCAATTGTTGCGCTTGATCAGGCTGATCGCCTCGGGGATCAGCTCGCCGGCCTCGAGCCGTCGGCCGACGCGCAGCGCCGCCTGCAGACCGAGGGTGATCTCGGTGATCATGTTGGCCAGCTTGAGCTGCACCAGCTGGTTGGCGGCGAGGGGGCGGCCGAACTGCTTGCGGTCGAGCGTATATTGGCGCGCGGCGGCGTAGCAGGCCTCGGCGGCGCCCATCGAGCCCCAGCCGATGCCATAGCGAGCGCGGTTGAGGCAGCCGAACGGACCTTTAAGGCCCTGGACGTTGGGGAGGAGGGCGTTGTCGCCGACCTCGACCTCGTCCATCACGATCTCGCCGGTGATCGAGGCACGTAAGCTGAGCTTCTCCTTGATCTTGGGGGCGGAGAGGCCCTTCATGCCCTTCTCGAGGACGAAGCCGCGGATCGCGCCGCCATGCTCGTCCGACTTGGCCCAGACGACGAACAGGTCGGCGATCGGCGAGTTGGTGATCCACATCTTGCTGCCGCTGAGCTTGTAGCCGTTGGCGGTCTTCTGGGCGCGGGTGCGCATTCCGCCGGGGTCGGAGCCGGCGTCGGGCTCGGTCAGGCCGAAACAGCCGACCAGCTCGCCTTTCGCGAGGCCGGGGAGATATTTGTTGCGCTGATCCTCCGAGCCGTAGGCATGGATGGGGAACATCACGAGCGAGCTCTGCACCGACATGGCCGAGCGGTAGCCACTGTCGACCCGCTCGACCGCGCGGGCGATCAGCCCGTAGCTGACGTAACCAAGCCCGGCGCCGCCATATGCTTCCGGAATGGTCGCCCCGAGCAGGCCGAGATTGCCCATCTCTCGCAGGATCTCGCGGTCGAAATTCTCGTTGAGATAGGCTTCGGTGACGCGCGGCTGCAGGCTGTCCTGGGCATAAGCTTCGGCCGTGTCGCGGACCATCCGCTCTTCGTCGGTCAGCTGATGGTTGAGGTCGAACGGATCGGCCCAGTCGAACGGCAGGATGGCAGGCTCGCCCACGTAATGCTCCGCATATTGGATGTGACGTGGGCGCCTTTAGCGGCGCTAGCCCGCCGGCGCCACCCCGCCGCCACCGCCATTGCCGCCGCCGAACGTCTGCTTCAGCGTCAGGCCAAAGTTCAAGTGGCGGTTGCGCTCGCGCACCTCGTCGATGATTAGCGTGGGGTTGGCGCGATTGGGCCGGAACAGCAGGCGAGTACGGTTGCCCGAGGTGTCGAACGCATTGTCGACGTCGAGCGTGATCGTCGTTCCGCCGCGCGGGCGATATTCGACGAACGCCGTGCCGAACGGCCCGCCGTTGAAATTGGTGTCGAACTCGTCGGTGCGGAAGAAGGTGAAGCGCTCGCGGTCCTGAACCGTGAAGCCGTAGGAGAATTTGCCGACGTCGTGGCGGAAATCGACGTTCCATTGCCAATCGGGGAAGAAATCGGACCAGTTGCGCTGCTCGCCGCTGATCGGATCTTCGACCCTGGTGCGCTGCAGCGTGCCGCCGAACTTCAGCCGCATGCCCTTCAAGCCCAGCTTGTCCAGCGGTGCGTCGAGCGTCGCGGTGGCGAAATAGCGCTTGCCCGTGCCGAGGTTGCCGGGCGCGTCGAAACATTCGGTCGGGTCTTCCGGATCGCAGATCAGCACGCGGTCCTGGAGGTCGTTGACCAGATCGTAGCCGACGTCGAGCTTGGCCAAACCCTCGCCAAGCAAGGGATGCTCGATGGTGCCGCGGAACTCCCAGGTTTGCTGCGGCACCAGATTGGGATTGCCGGCATTGACGCGGTCGGCGCTCAATTCGGCCGAACTGATGAAGTCGTAGAAATCGAGCTGCGAGACCGCGCGCCGCACCGACAGCTGGCCGTGCCAGCCCTTGCCGCCCTTCCAGTCGAGCGTGATGCTGGGCTTCCAGAAGCGCAGCGTGCGGTCGTCCTCGGTATCGCCGCTGACGGTGATGTTGGAATATTCATAGTTGACCCCGGCATCGATCCGGATCGCGCTCGACAGCTGCTTGCCTGCGCGGATGAAGGCCTCGCCGCGCTTCTCCTTGACCTTGGCCTCGTCGATCGGAAGCGGTCGCTGCACTGGCGTGCCGCCAGCCAGGAACTCGAACAATTTGACCTGGTGGTCGAGGGTGTTGAGAGCGCCTTCGACCCCGGCCTCGAATGAGATCGGCCCGCCATTCTTCGACCAGTTGAGGCGCAGGATGGTCTCGTTGCGTTGTGCATCCTGGAGCTGCTCGAACCCGCCGAGCACCGTCCCGCCGCCTTCGGTGCGGAAGCGGTAACGCTCCAGCCAGTCGCGCTGGCGGCGGGTGGCGAGTCCGACCAGCTTGATCGCGCCGCCGGCCAGCGGCTGGGTAACGTCACCGCCAAGCTCATAGACCGGGTTCTTGAAGTCCTGCAGCAGGTCGTCGTCGCGCTCCAGCCCGACTGCCGGCGTGACATGGTTGCGCTGGGTCAGGTAGAATTTGCCTGGCGACCAGCGGGCGTTGACGCGGAAGGCATTGTCACTGGCCTTCTCCAGCGCCCAGCTGCCCGACACATAGGGGTTGAAGTCTCGATAGCTGTTATACTTGCGGCGGTGCTCGAAAAATTCCGGGCTGTCTTCGTCGGTGATGTTGGTGAGAGTGTCGGTGCCTTCCTCGAGGTTGAGGACGTTGCTGAACCCGGCCGACAGGTTGAAGCTCGACTGGCCGGTGCGGATCAGCGCGGACACCGATCCGTCCGGCACGATTCGGCCGGTGTAGAGGCGGCGGACGGATGCCGTGACGTTGCCATCGACCCCGCCGACGGCCGACAGGACGACGTTCAATACCTGGCTTTTGGTCGAATATTCGGCTCCGTAGAGGTCGCCCGGTCCAAGCTCGACCTTCACAACCCGATTGGCCGGGATTCGAGCGAGGGTGGTTTCCAGCGTTTCCGCCTTGGAGCTGGGCCGGGCGCCGTTGATCACCACATTGCCGGCGGCTCCGGCGAACCCGCGAATGTCCTCGTTGCCGAGGTCGAGCGCGAAGCCGGGCACGCGCCGGACGATGTCGAGCGCGCTACGCGGGGCATATTGGGCGAAGAAGGCGGCATCGTAGCTGGTTGTCCGCGCCGCCTGGGTCGATGGTGCCGCAGGCGGTGCGTCGCCCTGCTGCTGGGCGAAGGCAGGGGAGGCGAGTGCGGCCGAAAGGGCGATGAAACTAAGGCTCGATAGGCCGCGACGCATTGTAGGCTCCCCTGGGAATGGTCCCCGGCGCCTACGCCTACAATTGTAATTGTTCGAGCAGCGTTTCGATCAATCGACGAACGGTTCGATCAAGCTGCGGATGGCGGGGAAGGGAGGAAAGCGGCCACGGCTAATGTCCGCAATGGGTGGCAAGCGGTCATTGGCGGTCCTCGACAGGAACCGCCTTCCAAGCGTCGAACGACGGTAAACGTCAGTTTGCTGGCCAGTCCGGCCGGTTTCTCGATAAGTTCCCGGGACATGCCAACGCGCTTACGAAGGCACGGGCCGACGGCACTCACTTAATCGCCGAGCCAACCCTGCCCATACGATGGTGTGGGCGCACCAAACCAATACACAATCGCGATTTCTCCAAAAGCTTCCTAACTGTTTGGAAGGAGAGATTTGATGAGCCGCAAGAAGGTTTCAGCGCCGATCGTCGCCATCGTGATGGCAACCAGCCCCTTGACTGGACTTGCCCCGATTGCCCCCGCCCAAGGCCGCTAAGGGTGGAAAGCGGACCTAGGCTGACCAGAGCCGGTCGAACTCTGCCGGTTCCATGTCGGTCGCGTCTGACTGTGCGATTTGCGCTAGGTCGAAGACGCCGTGCTTGGCTCGCGTTGGTTCGCCGGGATGCCTGTGAACACATTGCCATCCACATCGTAGCCAAGCTCGCGTGTGACCATGCCCTGCTCGTCAACTTCGGTGAGGATGCGCGATAAGCCCCACGCGTCCGCAAGTCCCTCTATGTCAGCTTCAGTCCAAGTCACGATACGCCGCATGGGAACGACCATAGCCAGGCGGTTAATGGCCGCAATGGGTGGAAAGTAGCCATTAGGCTTGCGTGGCCACTCAAATCCGTTCGACGCCGCAGTTCGGGCAATGCTTTCCGGCTAGGAGGTAATCAATCTTCGGCATGCCATGATGACGGCTATCTTTCCGGTAGGCTAGCACGCCGCATTCTTCACATCGAAGAAGCGGGATTGCGGCTGCACAGATGTAGAATGCGCCGGTTGCCAACCACATCAAGGTGCCTTGGACGGCAATTAGGAGAGCTGCCGATGCCCAAGCAATCAGATGGGCAGCCCAAAGTTTCACCCGCAATAGAGACGCAGTCATTCCTATGGCTTGGCAGGGCGGCCTGATGACCGCAATGGGTCGAAACAAGCCCTTACTGGAAATTGGGGGCAGCCAGTGGATAAGCCCAGTTCTTGAGGTCCGCCTTCTCGATAAAGCTCGTCTGGTAGGTGCAGTCCTCGAAGAGGCGAATGCTGAGAATGCCGCCGTTATCTTGGCGAAAGAGCATCCCTGTAAACGCGTCGTCGCCCTCTTTACCGACCCGCTCAACGGCGAGGACCCGCCCTTGATCAAGGCGACGGTTCCGCGCCATTTCTGGCGTCATTCGGGCGTCGGCATAGGCTTGTTGGATGGACTTTAAGACTTCGCGATCCGTCAGTCCGTAGCAAGCAATTGGTGCGCCATTGCTGCACCCCGTGAGCGCCACACACGCAGCGAATAAGCTCCTCCACCTCATTGAATGGAGATTTCACAGTCAGCTAACGTCCGCAATGGGTCGAAATCAGAAGCTACGCTATGGCAGCTTTGGGTCGATTTCGGCCGTAAGCAGACCGTCGGCTATCGGCCAGGTCCAGCATTTCGTTAGGGTGGTTCGTTCGCGAGTTCTTCAGGACGCAGGAGGGCGCAAAACGGCCGTTCGTGTCCCGATCTGGCTACTCTCCCAATGCCATTCGGTTGGCATAGTAGTCAGCCTGGTTGTCGGCTGCAGTGGGGTCGAGATTGGCCAGGACAACGACGACTGCGTCTAGCTCGGGATAGACGCGGAATGCCGCATTCATCCCCGGTACGCCTCCACCGTGGCCCCAGTTGCGCGTTACTCCTTGCCCACCAACTGAGAAGCCGAGGCCATACCAACCATCAGGACGCTGTGGCGATGTCGCCTGCTTGAGCATCACCTTCGACAGCAGTTTCCCTGAGCGTAGGGCGTTGCCGAACCGAATGAGATCTGCCGCGGTGGTGTAGCCGCCACCAGCCGGCGAGCCGCGGTAGGGCAAAGTGCCAGCGTTATCGACCAGCTTGCCGTCTTTCTTTGTGTAGCCACGCGACCTGTTCGGAACGGCAATCTCTTCTGGCAGCGAGCCGGTGTCCTTCATGCCAGCGGGGGACAAGATGTGCTTCTGCACGTAGTCATAGTAATCTTGCCCGCTCGCGACTTCGAGGATGCGCCCGAGCAGGACGAACCCGTAGTTTGCGTACGTATTCTTGCCGTTCGCGCTGGTGTCGGGAGCTCGACTTCCGAAGAGGCTCACATAGTCCTGAGGCGTCCTTACCTCGAGACGCTTTGCGTCGTACTCAGGGGTGAAGATGTTGCCTGCGCCGCCGGTGTGGGTGAGGAGCTGCCGAACAGTTACCATCTTGGCAAAATCCTGGTTGGGGTAATCTTTCAGGTACTCCCCCACCGGGGCGTCCAGAGAGATCTCGCCCTTCTCAACCAGTTGGAGAACGCCAACGGCCGTAAACATCTTGTTCGCCGAACCGATACGGAACCGCGTATCGAAGGTTACCGGCACACGTGTCGTGCGGTCAGCGAGGCCAGCGGCACTCCGGTAAATCACCTTGCCATGCCGTTCCACGATCATCGTTCCGGCAAAGCGGTCGGTTGCGACGTCTCGGCTCATTTTCTCGGAGATCATCCGGTTCAATTCGGCGCGCGGCATGCGCGGCAAAGCAAACTCCGGCGGTCGGTCCGCCGGCTCCAACTGGACGTTCGCCACTTTCATCGGATTGCTCGGGTCCATCGAGGCCTTTTGCCGCACAAAGCTGTCACCATGTTCAGCCGACATTAGAACGGTGATCTCATTGGGGGCACTGGACTCGACACGGACCGGTTTCAGCCGGCCCGTTATACCGTGTATGTCGATCGAGACCTGTGGCGGTAGCTTTACGTCGTAGAGAGCACTGAATTGCTCTAGCTTCTTCAAGTCTGCCGAGTTGAACGCGTCCAGCCATGCGGAGGTGAATCTGCCTGCCGGTGTGCTTGGAATTTCGGGTTGGGACTGAACCGCAAGCGCCGCCGAAGCCAACGCCACGCTCGCCGCTATCGCAACCAAGTACCGCATCATTTCGCCCTTGCCTCGCTCTTGATGGCGAAGAACGTCCTACGACTCCTCGCTGGAAGCAAGAGCAGTATCTGTGTTCGCAACCGTCGATCGCTATCGGAAGCAGGAATGGCTCCAACAAGCGCAATCGATTAATCCAAATGACCGCAATGGGTCGAAAGCGAACATAAGCCGTGTTCCGGGAATCACCGGCCCAAAGGGCGCCCCTCGGTTGGCACTCTGCAGCAGTTCGCCAGTCATTCCTCCAAAACTTTGCCCAGGTTTGGCTGCCGTCATGCGTGCTCCCGGTTCTTCGCGATCATGCGGAATTTCGCGTCGGACATTCGCCAAATGACTTGCTCGGGAACCGTGGGATCCCTCGGATCAGGGAATGTGCCGTCGGACTGGGTTACCCAACCTCGGCCATCTGTAGTCGCTCGTGGGCTGCGGAGATCATCGACCGGAACCGGGGATGCTCGCGCACGGCATCCAGGTCGGGATCGATCTCGGCGTGCCTGATCTGCCCCGGGCTGTCGATCCGAGCGAAATATTGATCCAGCAAATCGAGCGACCCATTCAGGTCGGAATTGCGGAAGGTCAGGGCGCAGGCGACATTATAGCGGATCATCAGATTTTCCGGATCGAGCAGCAACGCCCGCTGGGTCCAGTCTTTGCCGCGTTCGACCTCACCCATCATGATCAGGGAACTGGCGCCCGCTGCGAGCGCGGCTCCGTTCGTCGGATCCTTGGACAAGGCCAGTTCCGCTCGTTCCAGGGTCCGTCGCGCGCAATCCAGAGCGGTAGCCTCGTCACCAACTCCGAGGTAGCAAGTTTGCAGCATCAGGCAGCTGTGGAAATCGGTGTCCATCAGCTCGGCCGACTTCAGGAAATAGCGGATCGCGTCGCCCATCCGGTCGCGGCGGAACATTAGCCTGGCGGCTTCCCTGTTCACCTCCCAGGAATCCGGACCGAGTCTCAGCGCGTCATCGAGCGCCCTGTCCGCGCGCTCATGGTCCCCTTGCTCCTCAAAATGCCGAACCTTGACGCAATGCGCCTCGGCCAGCGCGGGATTGATTGCCAGGGCGCGCTCGGCCGCGGGCAACGGGTCTTCGTCCTTACCGTGCCAGAAACGCAGCTCTGCCTGCGCCAGCGCCATCAATGCCCAGGCTTCGGCATAGCTCGGGTCGAATGTTGCGGCCTGCTTGCAGATGCGGACGATAATCTCGTCGCGGCGGCTGTTTCCCCAGCTTCCCCAGACCCATTGCTGCCGGGCCATGAGAAATAAGTTGTAGGCGTCGACCCGATCGGTTCCGCGGGTCTCGATGGCCTGTTCTTCTTCCGGCAGCAGCTTGATCTTCAAGGCTTCGACGATGGCCTTCGAAATCTCGTCCTGGATTTCGAAGATGTCGGTGAGGTCGCGGTCGTAGCGGTCGGCCCAATGATGATCGCCGGCCTTGCCGTCGATCAGCTGGGCGGTGATCCGGACACGGTTGCCCGCCTTCCTGACACTGCCTTCCAGCACATGGTCGACCCCCAGCTGCTTGGCGACGTCCTTCACGTCGACCGACTGGCCCTTGAACATGAAGGCGGTGTTGCGGGCGATAACCGACAAAGCCGATATCTTCGACAAGTCGGTGATGATGTCTTCGGTAATGCCGTCGCTGAAATATTCCTGCTCCGGGTCGCCGCTCATGTTGGCGAAGGGCAGCACGCAAACGGAGGCGCGATGGCTTTTGGCTTTCGAGTCCTGCTTGCCGACCGCCGCCTTGGGCTGAGCCTGGCTGCATTTTTGCGCGATAGCGTCCAGGATGGCGGGCAAGGCCGGCGGATCCGTCGCAGCGTCCCAACCGCTAATATCGATCGACTGGAACTGGCGAAAGCCAAGTGGCGGCTTTTCGGCGTCCAGCATGATTGGCAGCAGCCGTCCGGCGTCGCGGCCTTCGGCTGCCTCGTCCTGAACCCAGGGCGATTCAACCGATGTTTTGGTCCATAGGACCGCCACCACATCAGCATTTTTCAGTTCGCGATCGATTTCGGCGGCGAAGCGTGATCCCCCCTGGATCTGGTGATCCCACCAAACCTGGTGACCGGCGCGATCGATCCCTGCCGCCAGCTGCTTTGCAGCGGCCGTGTCCTCGCGGGCGTAGCTTAAGAAAACTCGCGCCACTGACTCTCCAAACAGAAAGTTAATGGCTTGTGCGTCCAAGTGACCTGCCGTTGCAAGCCTTTGAGAAAAAAAGCTGCTTCAGTTCGTCTGCGCAAGCAGCTGGACTAAGTCCTGCTTCCAGAACTTGGCCCAAGTGTGAGTGCCGTGACCGCGCGTTTCGTCGGTCTCAGCAATCATCCGGAATTTGGCGGTAGGCATCCGGCGGATCGCCTGATTTGGCACATCAAGGTTCCGCGGATTGATGAAATCGTCGGCCGAGTTGATCCACATCACCGGCGCGGTGATCGCCTCGAGCTTTGGCCAGGGATTGTAGTTTCGCGAGGCCTCGAGCTGATAGATGAGGTCGTTGGCGTCGAGCGCGGCCAGCGCGGTCGACACCCGTTCCTCGGCGAAGGCGCTCGCGGCCTGCCTCGTCGGATATTGCGCCTGGTAGTGGAGCGGCGCCGCACCGGCGACGAACAGCAAGGACTGGGCGGTGCGGAGGCCTTGTTTCGGTTGCGCGCTGTATGCCCCGTTCTGCCATGTCGGGTCAGCCTTGATCCCGTTGATCGCCAGCTGCCGCCACATGCGGTTCAAGCCCGCGATCTCGATCGGCTCGCAGGCCATGGGCATCAGGGCGCGCGCGAAATTGGGGTGGGTCTCGCCCCAGACGAAGGCGTGCATGCAGCCCATCGAAGTGCCGAAGATCAGGCGCAGCCGGGTCACCCCGAGCTGCTTCAGCATCAGCCGCTGCGCCTCGACCATGTCGTCATAGTCATATTTGGGGAATTGCATCTTTAAGCCGTCAGATGGCTTCGACGATTTCCCGTGGCCGATATTGTCCGGCATGATGATCCAGTAGCGGCTTATGTCGAGCGGCTGGCCGGGACCATACAGCTCGTCGGCGAACTGCGGCCGCAGGAACTGCTGGCCGCTGCCTCCGGTGCCGTGCAGAACCATGACGGCATTGTCGATCTCGCCGGCGGCGTTGCGGTGCGGTTGGCCCAATGTGGTGTAGCGCATGTTGAGTCGGGGCAGGGTTTCGCCGAAGCGGAACTTGAAGTCGGTGAGAGTGACGTCGCCTTCCCTTGTCGGCCAGCTTGTGGCGGCGGCCATTGGCGCTGGCACTAGCGATGGCGGATTGACGGCGGGCTGGAGCGCGAGCGCGGCGAGGATCAGGAACATGGTCAGCCTCGTTTTGCCGTGGCGGATGGGGTGGGATTCGAACCCACGGATGCTTTCACATCGCTGGTTTTCAAGACCAGTGCCTTAAACCGCTCGGCCACCCATCCGCAATTCTATCGCCATTGAAGTTGCGATCTAAACCGGCTGCGCCGGTTGTTTTCAAGACTGCCCGACTTTGCGGCTTGCCCCGGCAAGCCGGTAGTCGGATGCTTAAACCACTCGGCCACCTCTCTGCGTGGCGAGCCGCTTAACGCCAGGCAGTTACTTCTGCAAAGATGAATATCGGCTGGGACTGCCGTAAGCGGACCATCAGCTTCCCAGAGCTCATCTGGCAGGCGAAGTGCCGAGGTTGAGCATCTAGCGAAAGAGGTTGACGGTCAGCTAAGGAAGGCTGTCAGTAGAAAATCCAAAGCATCAACCTCCGCAGCAGGCGAACCGCGAAGGCCGCGATGATCGCGATGCCAAGCATCCCCAGGGCTATCGCGGTGAACCTGGACGCCGCGCGAAAATCTTCCGCGGTTGGTTCCGACCTCCTGCCGATCAGCCACCACATTTGCGCGGACCCGAGCAGCAGCACAGCTGCCAGGAACAGCGGCACGAGATAGGCGAGATCTTTCACGCCGCGATACATGCAGGCCGCATAGCACAGCCTTCAAACCGGGCGCTAGACAGCATGATTTCGTAGCCGAAACGGACGCGAGGCTGAGCGACATCATTGAATTGACGGCGACGGCCCGTGCAAGGCGCGGGATGAACGTGCATGGGCGGTTCACTTAACCGCCGTTAGCCTGAAATGATGATCGTTGGAGGTGGGATGAAGATTCTGGGCGCATTGGCGGTGGCGGTGCTGGCTTCGAGCAGCCAGGTGGATCCGCTTGCGCCCCTGCCGGCCGCGCCGCGTGTGCCTGCGGTGCAGCCCGCTGCCCAATATTCGCCGCCGCCGCTTGCGAGCGAGGAGCAGATTGGATTCGCCGGCTACAAGTCCCGGCTGGCGGGGCTGGCCCGCTCGGCCGGTGTGCGGGAAGCGACGATCCAATCGGTGGTCCCGTTCCTGTCGCTCAACAATCGAGTGATCGAGCTCGACCGGGCGCAGCGGCCGACGTCGACGAGCGGCAGCGCGCCGGCGTCGTTTGGGCCATATCTCAACGAGCATATCACCAGGTCGCTCATCAGTCGCGGCTATGCGCGTTACGCCGGGCACTGGGCCAATCTCTCACGAATCCGAGAGCGCTATGGCGTCGAACCGTCGGTCATCATTGCCATTTACGGCAAGGAAACGAGCTACGGATCGATTACCGGCTCGTTCGACCTGATCCAGGCGCTCGCCACGCTGGCTTATGAGGGCCGGCGTCGCTCTATGTTCGAAGGTGAATTTGTTGCCGCGCTCCGGCTGCTCGATGCCGGAGTAGGGAGAAGCACGCTTAAAGGAAGCTATGCCGGCGCAACCGGCTACCCGCAGTTCATGCCATCAGTAGCTCTCCGGCTCCGGGCGGACGGCAACGGTGACGGCTATGCCGACATCTGGCGCAGCGAGGACGATGCCTTCGCGTCGATCGCCAACTATCTGCGTGACGCAGGATGGAAGCCCAACCTGCCGTGGGGCGTCCCGGTGTCCGTGCCCGCCAGCCTCAACCGCGCCGCGATCCGTTCCGGCCTGAAGCCCCCGCGCTGCCCGGCGGTCTATAACCGCCACAGCCGCTGGCTAACAGTTCGCGAGTGGCGGGCATTGGGTGTCACACCGGCCGATAGGCGCGTACCGGACAATGAGATGGCGGCCTTGATGGAAACGCCGGGCGCCTATGCGCAAGGATATCTGCTGACCACCAACTATCGGTCAATCCTCGACTATAATTGCTCGAATTATTACGCGCTGACCATCGGCTTGCTGGCCGATGCAATTTCCCGGCGCGGATAGCACTCGCGCCGCTTCGAACGGGGCGTTAGAACAGGCCTCGTCCTCACCGTTCGAAGGATTCGAAGCCCTCCATGATCCGCGCCACCTTCACCCTGACCGCCGCTTCCCTCTTGCTCGCTTCGGCCGCGCCGGCCAAGGCGCCGCCGTTCGATACTCCGGCCAAGGTCGCCTATCTGATCGACTTGTCGTCAGGCGCCGTGCTTCTGGCGAAGAATGCCGACCAGCGCATGCCGCCGGCGTCGATGGCCAAGATGATGACCACCAATGTCGCCTTCGAGCTGATCAAGAAGGGCGATCTGGCGCTCAACAAGATGTGCACGGTGCGGCCGGAGACATGGAGGAAGTGGCACGGGCCGCAGGCGGGATCGACCATGTTCCTCTCGCCGAACGAACAGGTCAGCGTCGAGAATCTGCTCCACGGCATCGTCACTTTGTCGGGCAATGACGCCTCGGTGGTGCTGGCCGAATGCATCGCCGGGACCGAGGAAGCCTTCGTCAACGTGATGAACGAGCATGCCCGGGCGCTTGGCCTGACCAACAGCCGCTTTGGCAATAGCAACGGCTGGCCTGACGAGGGGCGGACCTATGTCACCGCGCGCGACCTGGCCACGTTGGCCCGGGCCGAGATCCAGAACCATCCCGATCTCTACAAGAAATTCTACAGCCAGCAGAGCTTCACCTGGGGCAAGACGCTGGGCTCGGGGCAGGCGATCACTCAGGGCAACCGCAACCCGCTGCTCGGCCGCGTGCCGGGCGCCGACGGACTCAAGACCGGCCATACCGAGGAAGCGGGCTACGGCTTCACCGGATCGGCCGAGCAGAACGGCCGCCGCCTGATCATGGTTGTTGCCGGGCTCGACAGCTTCAACCAGCGGATCGAGGAATCGGTCAAGCTGATGCAGTGGGGCTTCAACGCCTGGCAGTCGAAGCCGCTGTACAAGGCCGGGACGACGGTCGGCAGTGCCCAAGTGCAGCTGGGCAGCGATGACGAGGTCGCGCTGGTCGCGCCGAGGGACCTCGCCGTGACTATCCCCGCGGGCATATTGTCCAAGGTGACGTCGACCCGGATCCGCTACCAGGGCCCGGTCAAGGCCCCGATCGCCAAGGGCCAGCATATCGCCGACCTGGTGGTGACCACCACCGAGGGCGAGCAGGTGACGCCGCTGGTCGCCGCCGAGGCGGTCGGAGAGGCGGGGTTCTTCACCCGTGCCTGGATCGGACTCAAGCAATTGCTCGGCATGGCGTGAGCCCCAATTGACGCGGGGCAGGTTCATTTCGCTCGAAGGCGGGGAAGGCGTCGGCAAGTCGACCCAGCTCGCCGCGCTGGCTGAGCAGCTGCGGACGCGAGGGATCGACCTCGTCGTGACCCGCGAACCCGGCGGCAGCGAAGGCGCCGAGAAAATCCGCGAGCTGCTGCTGATCGGCGAGGACGACAGATGGAGCGCGGAGGCGGAAGCATTGCTATTCGCCGCGGCGCGGGCCGATCATGTCGACAAGGTCATCCGCCCGGCCGTGCTGGCGGGCAAATGGGTGCTGTCTGACCGCTTTGTCGACAGCTCACTCGCCTATCAGGGCGGCGCCGGCGGGCTCGGCATCGAAGCGGTGCGGGCGATCAATGCCTTTGGGATCAGCGAATGGTTTCCGGACCGGACACTGGTGCTGGCGCTGGCCGAGGGTGGCGCCCGTGCCCGGGCGCGTGACAATGAGGGCAGCGACCGCATCGGCGGGCGGCCCGAAAATTACCACCAGAAGGTCGATCTCGCCTTCCGCCAAATCGCGGCCGAGGAGCCGGAGCGAGTCAGGATAGTAGGTGCGTCGGGCAGCCCGGAGGAGGTCACCGGGCGGTTGATCGATGCGCTGGAGGACCTGCTCCCGTGATCGTCGGCCAGGATCGGGCGGTCGAAGCATTCACCAGTGCCTGGCAAAGCGGGCGGCTGCACCACGCATGGCTGCTGGCCGGGCCGAAAGGCGTCGGCAAGTCCAGCTTCGCCAAGTCGGCTGCGACGCGGGTTCTGGCCGAGGCCGCGGGACCGCCGCTCGAGCTTCCGGGCCTGGAGACGCCGCCCGATCATCCGATCGCCAGGCTGATCGCCGCGGGCAGCCATCCCGATTTCCGCTGGCTGGAGCGGCTCGAACGCCCCACCGGTGGCCTCGCCCGCAACATCAGCGTCGACCAGATCCGCTCGCTCGGCAATCTGCTCTCCGTTACGCCGTCGATGAGCCCGTGGCGGGCGATCGTGATCGACGCTGCGGACGATCTGGAAGCCTCCGCCGCCAATGCGTTGCTGAAGATGCTCGAGGAGCCGCCGGCCAATACGGTCTTCTTCCTGGTCAGCCATGCGCCCGGTCGTCTGCTGCCGACGATCCGCTCGCGCTGTCGCCGCCTGGACTTCGGCAGACTCGATGATGACGCCATGACGTCATTGCTAAGCCGTTCATTACCCGAAACAAAATCGGCGGACGTCGCCAGGTTGGTGGAGTTCGCCAATGGCTCGATTGGCCGCGCGCTGGCGATCGCCGAGCTCGAGTTGGCGTCGCTCGAAGGGGAGGCGCTGGCGATCCTCAGGCAAGGCGATGCCGACAATAGCCGGCGCGCCAAGCTCGCTTCGGCGCTTGGCGCCAAGGCCGCGGCGGAGCGCTATGCCGCCTTCCTTGAGCTGGTGCCCGGATTGATCGCCAATGAAGCCCTGGGCCTTGAGGGGGAGCAGCGCGGCCGAGCGCTCGACGCCTATGCCAGGGCGCGGGAGACGGCGGCGATCGCGCCGCGCCTGTCCCTCGACCCGGCGGCGACCGTCTTCCAGCTCAGCACCATCCTGGCCTCGGTTGCCCCCAAGCCATAGTTGCCCCGCTAACGGCATCCCGTTAGGGGCAGGGGCAATGTCCGAGCCCTTCTACATCACCACCGCAATCAGCTATCCCAACGGCAGGCCGCATATCGGTCACGCCTATGAGGCGATTGCCGCCGACGCCATGGCCCGCTTCCGCCGCGCCCAGGGCCGCGATGTCAGGCTGATCACCGGCACCGACGAACATGGCCTGAAGATGGTCCAGACCGCGCGCGGGCAGGGTCGGGATATCCGGGAGTTCGCTGACGAAATGTCAGGCTATTTCCGTGAGATGTGCCACGGATTGAATATTTCATATGATGCCTTCGTGCGGACCACCGAGCCGCGTCACTATGAGGCCAGCCAGAAAATCTGGAAGGCGATGGAAGCCAATGGCGACCTCTATCTCGACCGCTACGAGGGCTGGTACTCGGTTCGCGACGAGGCTTTCTATGACGAAAGCGAGCTGGTCGAAGGGGAGGGCGAGAAGCTTTCGCCGCAAGGTACGCCGGTCGAATGGACCGCCGAGGAAACCTGGTTTTTCCGCCTGTCCAACTATCAGGATCGGCTGCTGCAGCTCTACCGCGACAATCCCGACTTCATCCGCCCGGAAAGCCGCCGCAACGAGGTGGTCCGCTTCGTCGAGGGCGGGCTCAAGGATTTGAGCGTATCGCGCACCAGCTTCGACTGGGGCGTGCCCGTTCCGGATTCACCGGGCCACGTGATGTATGTCTGGGTCGATGCGCTCACGACCTACATGACCGGCGTCGGCTATTCCGACGATCCGGAAGCCTATGACCGCTTCTGGCCGGCCGACGTTCACCTGATCGGCAAGGATATCGTCCGGTTCCACGCGGTCTATTGGCCGGCATTCCTGATGTCGGCCAAGCTGCCGCTGCCGAAACAGGTGTTCGGCCACGGCTTCCTGCTCGCGCGGGGCGAGAAGATGTCCAAGTCGCTGGGCAATGTGGTCGATCCGATGGAGCTGGCCGAGCGCTATGGGGTCGATGCGCTACGCTATTTCCTGCTTCGGGAAGTGAGCTTCGGCCAGGACGGCAGCTACAGCAACGAGGCGATCGTCAGCCGGGTCAATGCCGAGCTGGCCAACAGCTTCGGCAATCTCGCCCAGCGCAGCTTGTCGATGATTTTCAAGAATTTGGGCGGTGTTCTTCCCGCCAAGGGCGAGGCGCTCGACGATCAGGCGCTGCTCGACGAAGTGCGCGGAGCCTGCGCTACCCTGGAAAGCGAATTCGACAGTTTCGCCTTCTCGATGGGCCTCGAGGCCTGGATGGGAGCAGTGTTCGCCTGCAACCAGTATATCGATGCCGCGGCGCCCTGGGCGCTGAGGAAGAGCGATCCGAAGCGGATGGCGGAAGTTCTCGGGACCCTTGTGGAGGCGGTTCGCATATTGGCCGAGGCCGTCATGCCGATCGTTCCAGCGTCGGCTGAACGGCTGATCGCGCTGATCGACAGCGGCAAGGATGGCAGTCCGATCGCCCAGCCAACGCCGATCTTCCCTCGCCTCGCACTGGCGGAGGGGGAGGAGGAAGCGGCGTGAAGCTGATCGATAGCCATTGCCACCTCAACTACCCCGGCCTGGCCGAGCGGCAGGATGATGTGCTGGCCAGCGCCCGGGCGCGCGGAATCGCCGGCTTTCTCAATATCTCGACCCGGCAAAAGGAATGGGACGACGTGGTCGGGGTCGCGGAGCGCAACGAAGACGTGTGGGCGACGATCGGGGTCCACCCGCATGAGGCCGACGCTCATCCCGATCTCGGCGCCTCGGCGCTGATCGAGGCTGCGGCCCATCCACGAGTGGTCGCCATTGGCGAATGCGGGCTCGACTATTTTTACGACAAGTCCGACCGGGCGGCACAGCGCGAGCGGTTCCAGGCGCATATCGAGGCGGCGCGGGCGACAGAGTTGCCGCTGGTCGTTCACACCCGCGATGCCGAGGAGGACACGGCCGAGATCCTCGCCCGCGAAGTGGGAAAGGGGGGCGTCGCCGGTGTCCTGCACTGCTTCACGGGTAGCGCTGAGCTGGCCAAGAAGGCGCTCGAACTCGGCTTCTATGTCTCCATATCGGGGATCGTGACCTTCAAGAACGCCCAGGACCTGCAGGAAACCGCCAAGACCATCCCGCTCGACCGTCTGTTGGTTGAGACCGACTCACCTTTCCTCGCGCCGGTCCCCAATCGCGGCAAGACGTGCGAACCGGCGTTCGTGGCAGACACTGCTGCCTTCCTCTCCGACCTGCGCGCTGAGCCGCTCGACGAGCTGGCCGACGCAACCACGGCCAACTTCTTCAAACTGTTCAGCAAGGCGGCATGAAAATCCGGATTCTCGGCTGCGGGACGTCGACCGGCGTGCCGCGGATCGGGAATGACTGGGGCGACTGCGATCCGACCGAAGTCAAGAATCGACGCACCCGATCGGCCATCATGATCGAGAGCGAGGACGAGCGGTTGCTGGTCGATTGCGGTCCCGACCTGCGCGAGCAGCTGCTGGCGGCGGACATCATCGACATCGACGGGGTCATCGTCACCCATGACCATGCCGACCATTGCCACGGGATCGACGATCTCAGGCAGGTTGCGCAACATCTGGAGCGGCAGGTAAGGCTCCATGCCCGCCCAAATGTGTTGGAACGACTTCGCGGCCGCTTCGCCTATCTCTTTCAGGATGTTGGAATTTATCGCGCAGTGGTTGAGCCAATGCCGATCGAGGGCGAGCTTTGGGTGGGCAGGGCGAAGCTGAGCTTCGTCGACCAGCCCCATGGCGGCATCACCTCGCTCGGCATCCGGGCTGACGAGGATGGCCGATCGCTCGGCTATGCCATTGATTTCCATGATTTTACGCCCGACATGCGAAGCTTGTATGAAGGCGTCGACCTGTGGATCTGCGATTGCCTGCGGCGGACCCCGCATCCGACCCATGCGCATCTTGATGCGGTGCTCGGCTGGGCCCGGGAGCTGAAAGTCGGCCAATTGCTGCTGACCCATCTCGACAAAAGCATGGATTATGCGACGCTTATGGCCGAGCTGCCCGATTGGGCGGCGCCGGCATATGACGGGCAGGAGATCATGTTCGAATGAGCGACGACCAGGGACCCAATTTGCTCTACATGGTCCTGTTGCTGGTGCTGGTTGCCAGCTCGCTGGTCGGCATGCGACTGCCGCTTGGCAAGACGCTCAAGATGGCTTCGGCGTGGGTGGCGATTTTCGCTGCTGGATTCGCCATTTTCTCGTTCCGAAGCGAATTTATGGCGATCGGATCGCGGCTCAAGGCGGAGGCGATCGGGACGCCGATCCAGGCGGGCGAGGAGCTGCGCATCCCGATGGCCGACGACGGCCATTTCTGGGTCGAAGCTTCGGTCAACGGCCAAGAGGCGCCGTTCCTGGTCGACAGCGGCGCCTCCATCACCACCATTTCCCGCGACACGGCCAACCAGGCCGGGATCGAGACCGGGATGCGGGTGGCGCTGGTCGAAACCGCCAACGGCACGGTCGAGATGCGCAAGGCGCGGGCCGAAAGCTTCTCGGTCGGTGCGATCCAGCGCAGCGATTTCGCCATCCAGGTCAACGATCATGACGACGGCAATGTGCTCGGCATGAATTTCCTGTCGTCGCTCCAAAGCTGGCGGGTCGAGGGCAATTATCTGGTGCTGCAGCCGTGACCAACGACTGGATGCTCGGCAGCCTCTACCTGCTGATGGCGATCATGCTGGTCGCCGGATCGCTGATCTCGCGGCGAGAAAAGTTCGCAAAGATGGCGACCATGGCCTTGGCCTGGATCGCGATTTTCGGCGCCGGCTTCATCCTGTTCACCTTTCGCGACGACCTTGGCTATGTCGCCCAGCGGCTAAAGGCCGAAGCCACTGGCGCACCGGTGGTCGAAGGTCATGAAGTTCGCATCCCGATGGCGATCGACGGCCATTTCTGGGTCCAGGGCTCGCTCAACGGACGGCGGATCAAATTCCTGGTCGACAGCGGCGCGACCATGACGACCATCGGCCGCGACACGGCGGAAGCGGCGGGTGTCCAGGTCAGCGCCAACCGCGGGCAGATTGTGCGCACCGGCAATGGCATGTTGCGTGTCGCGACCGGACGGGCCGGTACGCTGGCGATCGGACCGATCGAGCGCAGCAATGTCGGGCTGCACATTGCCGACCATGAGGATCTGAACGTGCTCGGCATGAACTATCTGTCGACGCTTGAACGTTGGGGGGTCGAAGGCCGGTGGCTGATCCTGCAAAGTTGAGGCACGCGAGCGGCATGAGGCCGAGGGGGCGGTTTGCTCGGATAGCCTCATCTGATATTTTACATAATATATATTATCATACTCGTAGATTAGAGCGGAAGGCGGGCCCCCAAAGCCCCCTCATGCCTTGGGAGCGTTGAATGGGCCTGGATCGCCTCGACAACATCATGAAGCGGCTGCGCGACCGCGAGACCGGCTGTGAATGGGACAGCGTCCAAACCTTCGAGACGATCGCGCCCTACACGATCGAGGAAGCCTATGAAGTCGCCGACGCCATCCACCGCGGCGACATGGACGCGCTGGTCGACGAGCTCGGCGATCTCCAGCTCCAGGTGGTGTTCCACGCGCGGATGGCCGAGGAAGCCGGCCATTTCACGCTGCAGGATGTGCTCCAGCGCATTTCCGACAAGCTCGAGCGCCGCCACCCCCATATTTTCGGCGATGCCGAGGAAGGCGGCCATCACCTGTGGGAAGTGATCAAGGCCGAAGAACGGGCCAAGCTGGACGACAAGAGCGCCCTCGCCGGCATTGCCCTGGCGCTTCCGGCGCTGGAGCGCGCGGCCAAGCTGCAGAAACGAGCGGCGCGGACCGGGTTCGATTGGCCCGACATCGAGGGCCCCAAGGCCAAGATCCGCGAGGAGCTGGACGAGATTGCCGAGGCGCCGCCGGAGGAACTGGAGGAAGAGGTCGGCGACCTGCTGTTCGCGGTGGTCAACTTCGCACGGTTTCTCAAGATCGAACCGGAAGAGGCGCTGCGCAAAGCCAACCGCAAGTTCGAGGCTCGCTTCCGGCAGATCGAACAGGCGCCCGGCTTCTCCACGATGAATTTGGAGGAAATGGAAGAGCTATGGGTCGCGGCGAAGAAGGCACCGGCTGACGCATAAAGCCGTCACGGGAGTAAATCCCGTGACGTCGGTCCTGTCCGCTTCGCGGCAGGCCGTCCGGCTTTCGCGCTCTCTTCGACATAAGCTCCGTTTGCTGCGCAATCGAGCGCTTAAGCTCGGGCGCTCAGAGCTGCTCGAACCTCGCCCAATTCTCAGGGCTGAGCTTGACCTCCAGATGCAGCTGGTCGCCGTCGGCATGCTGCTCGACCACCTCGCCGCGGGCGTGGAGCCAGGCGATCCGCTCGCCGTCGCCGGCGTTGAGACGGACATGATGGGTGCTGGAGCCGCTGTGGAGCAGGTGGGAGATGGTCTCACGCAGCTCGTCCACCCCCTCCCCGGTCAGCGCCGAAAGGGCGACAACGTCATCACGCCGCTTCGCCTCGCCCAATATTTCCGCCCGTTGTTCGGAGCTTAGCAGGTCAAGCTTGTTCCAGATCTCCAGGCGCGGCGGGGAATTCTCTTCGGACAGACCCAGCGAAGTCAGCACCGCCTCGACGTCGGCCGCCTGCGCCTCGCTGTCGGGATGGGCGATGTCGCGCACGTGCAGGATGAGGTCGGCCGCGGCCACTTCCTCCAGCGTCGCCCGGAACGCCGCGACCAGCTCGGTCGGCAGGTTGGAGACGAAGCCGACCGTGTCGGACAGGATCGCCCGGTCGAAGCCCGGGATCTTGATGTTGCGCATGGTCGGATCGAGCGTCGCGAACAGCAGATCCTCGGCCATTACCGAGGCCTGGGTCATGCGGTTGAACAGGGTCGACTTGCCGGCATTGGTGTAGCCGACCAGCGCGATCACTGGCCACGGCGCGCGCTGGCGCCGGCCGCGATGCAATCCGCGCGTGCGCCGCACCTGATCGAGCTCGCGCCGGATCCGGGCCATGCGGTCGCGGATCAGCCGGCGGTCGGCCTCGATCTGGGTTTCGCCGGGACCGCCGAGGAAGCCGAAACCGCCGCGCTGGCGCTCAAGGTGGGTCCAGCTTCTGACCAGCCGGCCCGCCTGATAGTCGAGATGGGCCAGCTCGACCTGCATCCGTCCTTCGGCCGTGGCGGCGCGCTCGCCGAAAATCTCGAGGATCAGGCCGGTCCGGTCGATCACCTTGCAGCCGGTTTCTTCCTCGAGGGTCTTCTGCTGGACCGGCGTCAGCGCGGCGTCGACCACCAGCAGCTTGGCCCGATGTTCGTCGGCCAGTGCGGCAATCTCTTCGACCTGGCCCTTGCCGAACAGGCCCGCCGGACGGATCTGGCGCAATTTGAACGACTTGCGGGCGACCACTTCGATCCCGATCGCCTGGGCAAGGCCAACCGCTTCCTCGATGCGGGCGTCGAGCGAACGCAGTCCCCCTTCCCCAGTTCGTTCCGGCACGACAACGAGCGCGCGCTCGCCGCGAGTCACTCCCCCGTCGTCGCCGCGATTGAAGACGCTCAGCCTTCGTCCTCCGGTTGATTCTCGCCGGCCAGGTCCAGCGGATGGCCGGGTTGCATGGTCGAAATGGCATGCTTGTAGACCAGCTGCACTTGCCCGCCCCGCTCGAGGACCAGCGAGAATTGATCGAATCCGGCCACCGCGCCCTGCAGCATGACTCCGTTGACCAGGAAGACGGTCATCGGCTCATGCTCGCGCGACGCGGCTTGCAAAAACAGGTCCTGGAGCATCGGCTTCTTGACATTGCCGCCTTCCCCGCTCGCGAGCTTCAGGTCGGTCGGCGCGACGCCCGGCATGATGGTCGAGATGCCATGTTTGTAGACCAGCTGGGCGTTGCCATCCCGGCGCAGCAGCAGGGAGAAGGGATCGAACCAGGTGACGATGCCCTGCAGCTTGACGCCCTTGACCAGGAAGATCGTCACCGGGATTTTGTGCTTGCGGATCGAATTCAGAAATTGATCCTGTAAACTCAGCGCTTTATCGGCCATTATTGTTATTGCTCCTCATCACGCTTGTCGCCCAGGCCGAGGGCCTTCAGCTTCCGGTGCAAGGCCGATCGTTCCATGCCGATGAACGATGCCGTGCGGGAGATGTTGCCCGAGAAGCGGCGGATCTGGATCTTGAGATATTCGCGCTCGAAGCTTTCGCGCGCTTCCCTGAGCGGCGAACCCATGATCGCCAGGGAGGGGCCGCCCATCCCGGCCGATCCCTGGGAATCGATGATTTCCGAGGGAAGCAGATCGACCTCGATGCATCCGACCCGGTCGCCCGGAGTCAGGATCAGCGTGCGTTCGATGATGTTGCGCAGCTGGCGGACATTGCCCGGCCAATCATGCGCCTGCAGCGCCGCCATCGCTTCCCTCGACAGTTCCGGCGTCTGGATGCGGCGTTCGGCGGCGAAGCGCGCGAGGAAGTGATTGACCAGCTCGGGAATGTCCTCGCGCCGCTCCCGCAGCGACGGAATGCGTACCGGCACCACGTTGAGCCGGTAGAACAGATCTTCGCGGAATCGGCCGGCGGCGATTTCGTCCTGAAGGTTGCGCGACGTCGCCGACAGCACCCGCACGTCCACCTTGACCGCACGCTGGCCGCCAACCCGCGTATAGCTCTGGTCGGTCAACACGCGCAGGATCTTCGCCTGGGTGGTGACCGGCATGTCGGCAATCTCGTCGAGGAACAAGGTGCCGCCATGGGCCTGCTCGAGTAGGCCGGGGCGCGACACGCCATTCTGCTCGGTGCCGAACAATTCCTCTTCGACCCGTTCGGGGCTCATCATCGCTGCCGACAGGACGATGAAAGGGGCCGAGGCGCGCGGGCTCCAATTGTGGATCATCCGCGCGGCAATTTCCTTGCCGACGCCGGCGGGACCGGTGATCAGAACCCGGCTGCCGGTCGGAGCAACCCGCTTGAGTGTGGCGCGCACGGTGTTGATCGCCACCGAGGTCCCGTCGAGCTGGTCGTCGGGGCCCAACTGGTGACGCAGGGTCGCCACCTCCCGCTTTAGCCGATCCGTCTCGGTCGCCCGGCCGACGAGATGGAGCAGCCGGTCGGCCTTGAACGGCTTCTCGATGAAATCGACCGCGCCTTCGCGGATTGCCGCTACCGCAGTGTCGAGATTGCCGTGGCCGGAGATCATCAACACCGGCAGGGTCGGATCGCGCCGCTTGATCTGCTCCAGCAGCTGGAGCCCGTCGAGCTTGGAGCCTTGCAGCCAGACGTCGAGCAGCACGAGGCTTGGACGGCGGTCGTCGATCGCATCGAGTGCGCCGCTGCTGTCAGCGGCGGACCGAACCGCATAGCCTTCATCCTCCAGCACGCCCGCAACCAGCTCCCGGATGTCGGCCTCGTCGTCGACCACCAGCACTTCCAGCGCCATCAGTGCTTATCCTCTTCATATTCATCGTCTTCGTCGGGCGGCGAGTCCTGCGGCTCGTCGGTCGCCATTGCTTCCAGCCGCTCGGCATCAAACGCAATTCGGACGCGGGTCCCGCCCCCGGCCCTGTCGAGAAAGGCGATCTCGCCCAGATGTTCCTCGACAATCTTCTTGACGATCGCCAGCCCGAGGCCCGTGCCGCGGATGCGCGTCGTCATATAGGGCTCGGTCAGCCGCTCTCGTTCCTGCGGTAGGCCGATGCCGGTATCGGTGATCTCGATCACCAGCTGCTCGTCGGCACGCCTGATCACCAAGTCAATGCGGTCGCCGTCGGCATGTTGCTCTCCGCGATTCCGCCGCGCCTCAATCGCTTCGACCGCATTCTTGACGACGTTGGTCAACGCCTGGCCCAGCTGCCGGCGGTCACAGACCAGCCTGACCTCGCCGCTGGGCGGGTCGATGCTGAAACTGATTCCCGGATGCGCGACTTCGTGAAGGAACAGGGCCGCCCGAGCGATGTCGTGAATATTCTCTTCGCGGAAAACCGGCTTGGGCATGCGCGCGAAATTGGAGAATTCATCGACCATCCGCCGGAGATCGCCGACCTGCCGAACGATCGTGTCGGTCAGCCTGGCGAACGTCTCGGGATCGGAGCCAATCTCGCCGCCATAGCGGCGCTGCAGCCGTTCGGCCGCGAGCTGGATCGGGGTCAGGGGATTCTTGATCTCATGGGCGATGCGGCGCGCAATATCGGACCAGGCGGCCCGTCGCTGGTCGCTGAGCTGATCGGTAATGTCGTCAAACGTCAGCACGAAGCCGTCGCCGTAGCGCATCCGCTTGACCGCCAGAGTGCGCTGCCCCTCGCCCGAATGAACCAGCACATTGGCTTCGCGGGTTTCGCCGGCCATGAATTCACCCAGCTCCGACGACACTTCGATCAGCTGGCGCCCTTCAATGCCTTCCTCGCCGTGGGCCAGCAGCGTTTCGGCTGTGCGATTGGTCAGCAGGATCATGCCCTCAGGATCGAGCGCGATCACGCCCGCAGTGACGCTGGAGAGGACCGCCTCCATGAAGGCGCGGCGCGTGTCGAGCAGCTCATTGGCGGCCATCAGCGCGCCGGTCTGCTCCTGCAACCTGCTCGTCATCCGGTTGAACGCCGTGCCCAGCGTCGAAATCTCGTCATCGGCGCGTCCGTCGACCGGGACGCGGGCCGTCATGTCGCCCTCCTCGATCCGGCCGGCGGCGTCGACCAGCTCCTCGACCGGGCGAAGCAGCCGATCGGCGAGTTTGAGCGCACTGAAGATCGCGAGCGCGACGATCAGCAGCGCACCCGCCAGCAGCGCGCCATTGAACTGCAGCTGGTTGGACCTGCTTCGCTGCAGCAGTGCCCGGTAGTCGGTCAAGACGCCGTTGGCTCGGGCAATCTGCTCCCTAAAGTCCTCGCTGACCTGCCGGGCGACGAACAGATAGGTTCGCGGCTGATTCGGCAGCGGGGTGATGACAGCGATCCGGCCGGCGGTAAGCACCTCGGCGGCTTCGGTTTCGCCCCTTAGCTGGGACAGAGCCTCGGCGACCCGCGACGGATCGATCAGCCCGTCATAATATTGAACCCCGCGCACGATCGTCAGCTGCCCATTGGCTTCGAGGCGGATGATCGCCGATTCATTGAGGCTGCGCTGATAGGTCTGGAAGGCCAGGAATTCCTCGAACCGGGGACTTCGCATCGGATCCGGACCCAGGACCTTGTAGAAATCCCCTTTCATGGTGACCGCTTCGGCGCCGACGCGGTTCACCTCGCTATTGTAGGCGGACTGGGCCAGCTGGACGGTGTTCTCCAGCATTCCCCGTGCGCGGTCGGAAAACCAGAATTCCAGGCCGGACTGCAACAACAGTGAGGCGAAAATGGCGACGATCACCGTCGGCACCGCCGCGATTACCGAAAATAACGCAACCAGCCGCGTGTGCAATTGACCCGTACCGATCGCCCTCGCCGCAGCGCGGGCCATGGCGATCCGCCGCGACAGCAGCACCATCAGCGCAATGGCGGGAATGAGGTTGGCGATCAGCAGCAGCGCGATCTGCGGCGGCGACAGCATCGAGCCGGGCGCCGCTTCCCGGGACAAAATGATGTAACTCAGCGCCAACGTACCGACGAGCAGGACCCCGCTGCCGACCGTCGCCCAGTCATAGATGCGCCCGCTCTCCTTCTCGCGCTCGAGCCAGCGGAGTCTGGGCCTCTTGGTCAGTACGGATTCGGCTGCAGGCATTTCCATGCGGCCCTTGGGCTAGCATGGATGCGTTGCATAAAAAACACAGTTTATTGGGCAGGCCGGCCCTTAAGCCGCGGAACGCGCCAGCCAGGGCGCATAGAAGTCCTGCAGCATCTGGACGACGACTTTCGGATCGTCCTGCATATTGACCTTGTTGCGGAACTCCGCCGAGCCGGCGAGCCCCTTGGTGTACCAGCCAATATGCTTGCGGGCGAGGTTCACGCCGGTCTGCCTGCCATAGAGCGATTGCATGGCATCATATTGCTCGAGGATGGTCGACAATTGCTCGTCGATCGACGGGTCGGGCTTGTCACCGCCGCCGGCAAGGTCGCTCATCACCTGGCCCAGCAGCCAAGGTCTGCCATAGGCGCCGCGGCCGATCATCACGCCGTCGGCACCCGATTGTTCGAGCGCGGTGCGGGCGTCTTCCCGGCTGCAGATGTCGCCGTTGACGATGACCGGCAGCGACGTCGCCTGCTTGACCTTGCGGACGAACGCCCAGTCGGCCGAGCCCTTGTACAGCTGGTTGCGGGTCCGGCCGTGTACGGTGATCATCCTGACACCCAGGTCCTCGGCGATGCGCGCCAGCTCCGGCGCGTTGAGGCTGTCGTGGCACCAGCCCATGCGCATCTTGAGCGTGACCGGCACCTTCACCGCTTTCACCGTGGCTTCGATGATCGCCGCGGCGAGCGGCAAGTCGCGCATCAGCGCCGAGCCGGCATCGCCATTGACCACCTTCTTCACAGGACAGCCCATGTTGATGTCGATGATTGCCGCGCCGCGCTGCTCATTGAGCCTGGCGGCTTCGGCCATTTCCTTCGGCGCGCAACCGGCCAGCTGGAGTGACACCGGCTCCTCGCTCGGGTCCCAGGCCGCCTTCTGCAGGGATTGGCGGGTTTCGCGGATCATCGCCTGGCTGGCGATCATCTCGCTGACGGTAAGGCCGGCGCCGTAGCGTTTGACGATCTTGCGGAAGGGCAAATCGGTGACGCCCGTCATCGGCGCCAATATCACGGGCGCTTCGATGGTCACCGGACCGACCGAGATGGGCTTAACCAGGCTCATGGGAAGGCGCGCCTTTACAGGAAGGGCGTGGAGCGGGCAAGGCGCGCCGCATGATCGTCACCGCCCTTATCGTCGCCGCCGGATCAGGCAGCCGCATGGGCGGCGAGATTCCAAAGCAATATCGGCCGATCGCCGGCAGGGCTGTGCTGGCCCATGCGGTCGACGCGTTGGCGTCGCATCCGGCGATCGATGCGGTGCGGCTTGTGATCGGTGCCGGTCAGGAGAGCCAGGCGCGCCAGGCGCTGGCCGATCGCGATGTGGGGGAGCTGATCATCGGCGGAGCCGAGCGCGCCGACAGCGTGCGTGCCGGTCTGGCAGCGATCGAGGCTGACGTCATCCTGGTCCATGATGCTGCCCGCCCCTTTTGCCCGCCGGCGGTAATCGATCGTCTGCTGCAGGCTCTGGATGATGCCGAAGGCGCCGTGCCCGCCTTGCCGGTCGCCGACACGCTGGCCCGCGCCGACGGGCTATTGGGCGGAGCCGTCGACCGCTCGGGCCTGGTACGCATCCAGACTCCCCAGGCGTTTCGATATCGAAGCCTGGTTGACACTTATGCGCAATGGAACGGCCCTAGTCCGACCGACGAATCAACGGTCCTGCGGGCGGCGGGACGCGAGGTGGCGGTGGTCGAAGGGGACGTGATGCTGGAGAAACTGACGACCAGCGCCGATTGGCAGCGCGCCGAAGCCTGGCTCGGTTCGCGGCTCGTGCCACGCACCGGCCTCGGCTTCGACGTCCATGCCTTCGCCGGTGAAGGGCCGATCATGATGGGCGGAATATCCGTTCCGCACGAGCGCGGCCTGGCCGGACATAGCGACGCCGACGTCGTCCTTCATTCCATCACCGATGCGCTGCTGGGCGCAGCAGGGTGCGGCGATATCGGCCAGCATTTCCCGCCCAGCGATCAACGATGGAAAGGCGCGACCAGCAGCATCTTCCTTGAGCATGCGGCGAAACTTGTCCGGGAGGCCGGCGGCGTGATCGACTTTGTCGACTGCACGGTGATTTGCGAAGCGCCCAAGGTCGGTCCCTATCGTGACGCCATACGGTCACGCGTCGCCGAAATCCTGGGCATTCCGTTCGGCTCGGTCAGCATCAAGGCGACGACCACCGAGCGGCTGGGTTTCACCGGTCGGCGCGAGGGCATCGCCGCCCAGGCCGTCGCCAATATCCGCGTCGTTCCTTAGCCCGGCTGTGCTAGCGTTGCACCATTCACGAGTCCCGGGGGTGATTTAATGAGGAAATTGATGAGGATCGGGGCGGCGATGGCGCTGGCTTCGCTTGCTTCCGCCGCCCAGGCGCAAGGCCAATCGTCCTGTCTCAGCAAGGCCGAGGCGAAGGCGCTGTTCGCGTATGTGCTGCCGGAGGTGGCAACCGCCATTCGCAACAAATGTTCGACGGCGCTGCCGGCAAACGCCTTTCTGTCGAGTGGCTCAAGCGAGATGGTTGGTCGCTTCAGAGCCAATGCAGAAGGTCGATGGCCCTTGGCAAAGGCTGCCATGATGAAGATGATGGCCGAGGAAGAGCCGAACGGCGCCAAGCTCGTTAATGCCATGCCGGACGAAGGCGTCCGGGCCCTGTTCAATGCCGCCTTCACCATTGGCATGACCGACATGATCAAGGAAAAGGACTGCGGGAAAGTCGACCAGTTCGTGCAGACGCTGGCTCCGTTGCCGGCGCCGAACATGGTTGAGCTGTTGATCCTGTTCTTCGAAATGGGCAGCGAGGGTGACAAGAAGGCGCCCTTCGCCATCTGCAAAGCCTGACCGATTAGATGGACTATCTGCTTCCCGACGATTTGGTCGCCAAGGCCCGCGAGGTGATCGAGGCCAACCGCAAGGCAGGCCGTCGCGTCGCCGTTGCGGAAAGCTGCACCGGCGGGCTGGTCAGCGCCGCGCTGACCGAGATCCCCGGCTCCTCCGAAGTGTTCGAAGCCGGCTATGTCACCTATTCGAATGCCGCCAAGATGGCCGAGCTTAATGTCGCGCTCGATGTGGTCGAAACATTCGGTGCGGTCAGCGTGGCCACGGCGTGGGCCATGGCGCAGGGCGCGCTGGAAGCGTCGGGCGCCGATATCGCGGTGGCGATCACCGGTATCGCCGGCCCGGACGGCGGGACCGAGCAGAAGCCGGTTGGAACCGTCGTCTTCGCTCGCGCCGAGCGCCGACCGGGCCCCGATGAGATCGTCGCCGACCAGAAATTGTTCGATGCGAAGGAAGGGCGCTCGGGAATTCGTCGTCAGGCGGCGCTTTGCGCGCTCGATCTGCTGATGCCGTAAAGCTGCTCGGCGCGCTTTTCGAAGGCGCCGGTCATCCGCCGCAACGCACGGTCGAACATCGACCCGGCCAGAGTTTCGAAAATCCGCGACTTGAAGGCGAAGTCGACCGAGAAATAGACGTTGGTACCGCCCTGCGGCGCAGGGTCGAAGCGCCACTCATTCTTCAGATATTTGAGCGGGCCCTCGATATAGTCGACGCAGATGTGGCCCGGGCGCTCCTTGGTGACGCGGCTGGTAAAGCGTTCCTTGAAGGCATTGAAACCGACAATCAGATCGGCGACCATTTCCCGTTCATGGTCGGAACGGATGCGCACCGCGCTCACCCAGGGCAGGAACTCGTCATAGCTGCCGACGTCGGCGACCAGGTCGAACAGCTGGTCGGGCGTATAAGGCAGGTAACGCGTTTCGCTGTGCCGGGGCATTATCCTTTCCTCCCCAGCAATTGCTGGGGAGGGGGACCGCCGAAGGCGGTGGAGGGGTTCTTCAGCCTCGACCGTCTAGAACCCCTCCACCATGCTCCGCATGGTCCCCCTCCCCACGAATTCGTGGGGAGGAAATTCATCCCCCTGCCCTCGCCAGCTGCGCGTTGCGGGCTTCCCGCATCCGGTTGAAATCGTCGCCGGCGTGATAGCTGGATCGGGTCAGCGGCGAGGCGGCGACCAGCAGGAATCCCTTCGCCCGGGCGATCGACGCATAGGCCTTGAACGCGTCCGGTGTGACGAACTCCTCGACGGTGGCGTGCTTTGGGGTCGGCTGGAGATACTGGCCCATGGTGAGGAAATCGACTCCGGCGGAGCGCATGTCGTCCATCACTTGGTGGACCTCGAGCCGCTGTTCGCCGAGCCCGACCATGATGCCCGACTTGGTGAAGATCGACGGGTCCAGCTTCTTGACCTGCTCGAGCAGGCGCAAGGAGGCATAATAGCGCGCGCCCGGACGGATGGTCGGATAGAGCCTCGGCACGGTCTCGAGGTTATGGTTGTAGACGTCGGGCCGCGCCGCGACGATCGCCTCGACAGCCGCCTCATGCTTGTTGCGGAAGTCGGGGGTCAATATCTCGATGGTGGTGTTCGGCGTGTTGCGGCGCAGCGCCTCAATCACCTTGACGAACTGCGATGCGCCGCCGTCCGGCAGGTCGTCGCGGTCGACCGAGGTGACCACGATATGTTCCAGGCCCAACTTGGCCGCGGCGATCGCGACATGCTCGGGCTCCAGCGGATCGACCTTGCGCGGCATGCCGGTCTTGACGTTGCAGAAGGCGCAGGCCCGGGTGCAGGTGTCGCCCAGGATCATCACCGTTGCGTGCTTCTTGGTCCAGCATTCGCCGATGTTGGGGCAGGCCGCTTCCTCGCACACCGTCGCAAGGTTCAATTCGCGCATCAGCTTGCGCGTCTCATTATAGCCTTCGCTGACCGGGGCCTTGACCCGGATCCAGTCGGGCTTGCGCTGACGCGGTGGATTGGGAAGCGGAGCGTTCATGCCCGGCCAGATAGCGATTTGGCCTGCGACTTGCCACCCCTGCGCCGTCCGACTAACCGGCGAGCCAAATAAGGGGAGGTTCGATGCAGGGTTTCGGCAATTTGCTGGAGGGATATCGACGGTTCCGCGCCAACCGGTTCGAAACCGAGCGCAGTCGCTGGCACCAGCTGGCCGAAGGCCAGGCGCCGCGGGCCATCGTCATCGCCTGCTCCGACAGCCGGGCGGATCCGGCGACGATCTTCGATACCGACCCTGGAGAGATTTTCGTTATCCGCAACGTCGCCAACCTGGTTCCGCCATTTGAGACGGGAGGCGGCCGCCACGGCGTGTCGGCTGCGCTCGAATTCGCGGTGACTCAGCTCAACGTCCCCGAAATCGTGGTGATGGGACATGAGAGTTGCGGGGGAATCACCGCGGCGCTGACCGGCATGTTCCACGGCGCGGTGGCCGGCGAAGGCGGGTTCGTCCACAAATGGATGAGCCAGATCGAGCAACCGGCGGAAGCAATCGCCCGCGAGCTAGGCACGGGCGAGGAAGCACAGCGCGAACTGGAGGAAGTTTCGATCCGCCAAAGCCTCGCGAACCTTCGCACCTTCCCGTTCGTCGCCGAACGCGAAACAGCCGGCAGCCTGAAGCTGCTCGGCTGTCATTTCTCGATCCGTGATGGGGAGTTGTGGCTGCTCGACGAGGCGGAAGATATCTTCCGCCCCGTGTAAGCAACTGCCGCTAACGCTTTAGCAGCGAACGTTATAATCGTAGATCGGGTTGCCGTACTGGTCGACGTAATAGCAATAGCCGCGGGTATCGCGATAATATTGCCGACCCTTGATCACCGCGCCAGCAACGCCGCCGAGCACCGCGCCGACCACGGCGCCGGTGATCGGGTTCACGCCCGGAACCACCGCGCCGACCACCGCGCCAGTCGCACCGCCGATCGCCGCGCCGGTCGCCACCCGCCGGCCCTGCGAGTCATATTGATAACCGCCACCATATGGATCGGTCGCGCAGCCGGACAGCGCGACACTGCTTGCTATTGCCGACGCTAAAACTAGACGTTTCATGACTCCATCCTCCTGAAAATCCTGCCCGTCCCTTACGGCGACTAAAGCGTATAGACCCCGATTTCGTTCCGACACCGTTGCAATATGAACGCCAGATAAACAGAGCGAATGATTCGATGATCAACCGAAATGATTACGCCGAAGCCGAGCTGAACATTGCCTTGCTGATCGATGCGGATAACGCCTCGCCCGATCATCTCGACGAAGTCCTGTTGGTGCTGGGCGAGCTGGGGACGATCAACATCCGCCGCGCCTATGGCAATTGGGCCAAGGCCAGCCTCAAGGGCTGGGGCGCGCTGACCGGACTCCACTCCATCGTCCCGCTGCAGCAGTTCGACGTGGTCAAGGGAAAGAGCTCGACCGACATGCGCATGACCATCGACGCGATGGACCTGCTCTATCGCGGCCATGTCGACGGTTTCGGCATTATGTCGTCGGATTCGGACTTCCTCCCCCTCGCCCAGCGGATCCGCGAGGATGGACTGCCGGTCTATGGCTTCGGCACCGCCAAGACTCCACAAAGCTTCCAGCAGGCCTGCACCCGCTTCTTCGACGTCGCTGCACTGGCCAGCGACAAGGAGGATGCGCTTGAGGCCCTTCCGCCAGCCAAGGGGCAACGCGCAATCGATTCCGAGCTGCTCCAGGTGCTGGGCGCCGCCTTCAAGGCCTCGAAGCGCGACGAGGAAGGTTATGCCGCGCTGTCGGAGCTGGGCCAGCGGGCCAAGGCCGTGTCGAGCTTCGCGGTCCGCAATTACGGCTTCACGCGCCTTAGCGAGCTGATCAAGGCTGTGCCCAATTTCGGCACCAAGGTTGGGGAGGACGGCCGGCTGATGGTCAAGCGGCTGCGCTAGCCGGCTGTGGACGTCAGGCCACAGGGATCATTATATTTTTTGGGCGCAGGGAACCTGTCTTAACCGGGCGAGTTTGCGCTCAACCATGATCCCCATTCCCGCTCCGGCCCAGCGCCATCACGCTGACCCAATCCATCGCCAGCAATGCCTCGACCAGGCGGCTCGCTGCCGGCGGCTGGCTTATTCCATCTCCGACCGTCAGGCGTCGGAGGCGCTGCTGTCACTCGCGGCAGACTATGAGCGCAACGCCTGGAACGGACCGCAAGCCGGCGTCGCTATTTGACTTCGTTACGGGTCCGTAGCACGACTTGCCTTCGGTCGATCGGCAAGGGGAATTTGCATGACCAAGATTGAAGGTCGCTGGGCCGGCGAGGCGCTGAGCCTGCTGAGGATCGTCGCTGCACTCCTGTTCGTGCTGCATGGCACGTCGAAGCTGGTGAACTTCCCGCCCTTCCCGATGCCACTGCCGCATCCTGGCGACCTGACCTGGTTCGGCGCGATCCTGGAGGTTGTTGGCGGACTGATGCTGCTCGTGGGCATTTTCTCGCGGCCAGTCGCCTTCATCCTGTCAGGCGAAATGGCGGTGGCCTATTGGATGTTCCATGCGCCGCGGTCGACTTTCCCGTCCGAGAACATGGGCGAGCCGGCGATCCTGTTCTGCTTCATCTTCCTGCTGATCGCGGCGGCCGGGCCCGGCCCGTGGAGCCTCGACGCCTCGCGAGGGCGCAAGAGGGTCGAGCTTGAGGACAAGGCCACCGGCGAGCCGATGCCAGAAGGCTGATTAGAGGATTTCAAGCTCGAAGCTCACCTCGTCGCCGGCGGCAATCGCCGCTTCGCGGCGGACGCTGGCTTTCACCGGCAGGATGTAGCCGCCCGACTTCTGCGGGAAGACCGACGTGCGCCAAGCGACATCGCCGATGCGCGCATCGACCTTCACGGAGCCGAACCCGCCGCGACGGGCGAGGCTTTCGGCACGGAATTCAGCGGCTTGCTCTTCCGGCACGGTCAGGAAGTGCCAGCTTCCCTGCCCGCCGCTCCACAGCCAGAGGGTTCCGGTGACGGTGATCACTTCTTCTGCCAGTCATAGCCGGGGATTTTCTCTCCGGCGGCCGAGCTCTCGATCAGGATCGCCAGTCGCTTGGCGCGGGTCTCCGCCTTCTTGGCGCCGGTGATCCAATGTAGCACAACCTTGCGATAGCCTGGCGGGCGCTTTTCCCAATCGGCCCAGGCAGTCTTGTTTTTGCGAAACTGGCCCTCCTCCGCTGAGCTCAGCTTCGCCGGCTTGTTCTCGTAGGCGTAGAGCCCGCTCTTGTGCTTGTTCTCCTCATAGGCGCGCTCGCCGGCTTCGGTCATCTGGCCATTGGCCTTGAGTGCCGCGAAACGCTCGACATTGACCTTGCTCCAGATGCTGCCCTTGCGGCGAGGGGTGAAGCGGATGGTGTAGGCGTCGTCGCCCAGCGATTTGCGGACCCCGTCAATCCAGCCGAAGCACAGCGCCTGGTCGCGTGCCTGCGGCCAATCGATCGAGGGCTTGACCGTGCTCTTCTTCCAGAATCCGACCAGCAGTTCGTCCGCAGACTGGTGGTTCTTCTCCAGCCAACGGCGGAAATCGGCCTCGCTCGGGAAGTAGGTCGGACGCCGTGCCATTTTCGTCATCCCTGCCTTGAGCCGGGATCCGCCTTTCCTCTCAGCGGCAGTGGATCAAAGCCGAAATCCTCGGCAAGATCGCGCCAAGTCGGATTGACCTTGTGGATCAGATCGTACTTCCAGGCGCGCGGCCAACGTTTGATGCGCTTCTCGCGCAGGATGGCCGATTCCATCGTGTCATGGACTTCGAACCAGACCAATCTCTTGATCCCATATCGCTGGGTGAAGCCGCGTACGACCTCGTCGCGATGCTGCTGAATGCGACCAATGAGGTGGGTAGTGACGCCGGTATAGAAGGTGCTGTGGGACGCCCGAGCGAGCAGATAGACGCAAGGTTGCCAATCCATTCACGTAGTAAAGAACAAGGCGGGTCCCGGCTCAAGGCCGGGATGACGAAAAGCGCATTATGCTTTCGTGGAAGTGGCCAGGTTCACCGCCACCGCCTCGCCGATCAGCGCTTTGAACGCCGCGTCGTCGATCTCATTGCCCTCGCGAATATCGATCGCGCGGCGGGTGCCGGCGTCGAGGCTGGCGTTGAACAGCCCCGATGGATCGGCCAGCGACGCGCCCTGGGCGAAGGTCAGCTTGACCTTGTCTCGATAAGTCTCCCCCGTGCAGATGTTCCCGGCGTGCGACCAGGTCGGGACCCCGGCCGGATTGCTCGGCTTTTTCCATTTGCGCTCTTCGACGGCGTCCGGATCGGCCTGCTTGATGAGGCCGCGGAGTCGGTCGAGCGTTTCGCTGCGCCAGTCCACCAGCGTGTCGGTCATTTTCGTTCGCTCCTTGTTACGGAATCCAGCCGGGCAGCGCCGCTGCCTGCTTGATCCAGCTCTTCAATTGCTCCTCATCCCATTCATCATCTTCATGGATGTCGAGGTAGCGGACATCCTTGTGTTTGCTGGACCCCGGCGGCAGCGGCTTGAACGAAGCGCCCTGGAAGAAGGTCAGCTTCACGTAGCGGGTGAAGACATGGAACGACAGGAACCAGCTCTTGCCGTCCACTCCGTAGAAGGGCGAATTCCATTTCACCGCCTTGCAGACATCGGGGACGGTCGTTTCGACGAGCTTGTCCAAGCGTCGCCCCACGTCCTTCTTCCAATCCGGCATGGCGGCGATATAGGCCTGCACCGGCTCGTCGCCCTCGCCTTTCGGGATCTGGGGGTTGCCGCCAGACAGGAGTTTCGGCTTGTCCGCCATTATCCCTGCCCCCGGCGCCGCTTGGCCATGTAGGGCAGCGCGAACATGTAGAGGCCGGTCGCCATCATCAGGAAGAGCGGCGGCAAGGGCGAGTAGACGATCCACATCGGCGGCTGACCCTGGCTCATCGCCACCAGATTGGCGACGACCGTCAGTGTGAAGATGATCGCCAGCCAGCGGTGGATTTGCCGGACCCATTGATTGAAGTTCATCCTGCCCTCCGTTGAAACTGCCTCGTCTGCAGGCCGAGCCCAGTAAAATCTGGCGTGCATCTTACTTCGCCTCGATCATTTTCCAGCCATTGCCCGACGGATCGCGGAAATTGGCGTCGACATTGCCGAAGCGGCTGATCGGCTCCTGCGTGAACTCCACGCCGCGCGCCCGCATCTCGTCGTAGGCGGCACAGCAGTCGTCGACGACCAGAATGAGGGGCGGCATCGCGCCCTTGGCCACGATCTCGCGCAGCGTCTGAGCTGTCGCCTCATCGACCGTCGGCGGCTGGGGCGCGAACAGGCCGAGCTGGAAGCTGGGCTGGTCGGGATGCTGCACGGTCAGCCAACGATAATTTCCGTTCCGCGCGTCGGTGTGGATGTTGAAGCCGAGCTTCCCGACGTAGAATTCAAGCGCCTCATCCTGATCGCGGACGTACAGGCCGACTACCCCGACACCGTTGCTCATTGGACCTCCTGTTGGTTGGACCCGTCCCCATTATCGCCCGATTCCTGCCGCCGCTTCTCCGAAACTGCCATTTTGAGGTTCGGCCGGAGGGCGGCGCTGACGAAGCAGTGCGGCACCTGCTCGAGTGCGTGCGAAGCGGCCCGCCCTCGCGCACGTAGCTGGGAGGGGCTCTCACCGGTGATGTCGCGGAAGACGCGTCCGAATGTTCCGAGGCTGTTCCAGCCGGTCTGGAATGCGATCTCGATGATCGGCAGATCGGTATCGCGAAGCAGCGCCTTCGCCCGCTCGATCCGCCGGGTGAGCAGGTAGCGGTGCGGCGGAACCCCGAACGCCTCCTTGAACGACCGCGCGAAATGGGCCTCGGACACGCCGCTGACGCTCGCCAGACGTTCGACCGGCCATTCCTCCTGGGAGGCGGCGTCCATGCGGTCCTTGGCGCGCAGCAGCCGGCGCAGCAGGCGCGGATCATGACTGGCACGCTGCGGCTTGTCCCCATCCATCGACCGCTCCATAGCAACAAGCATGCATGACATCGCCATCAAGCTCCCCGGTCAACCCGGCTCGCTCGCCCGCTTCGGCGAGGCGCTGGGAGCCGCCGGCGTGAGCCTGGAAGGCGGCGGGGTGTTCACGGTCGATGGAGTCGGCCACGCCCACTTCCTGGTCGAGGATGGCGAAGCGGCCCGCGCGGCGCTCGAACAGGCGGGACTCGGTACCGCAACCGTCCGCCCAGTCCTGATCCGCCGCCTGAAGCAGGAAGTGCCCGGCCAGCTAGGTTCGATTGCGCGCGCGCTCGCTGACGCGGGCGTTAATATCGAAACCCAATACAGCGATCACGACAACCGGCTGATCCTCGTGATTGATGACCTAGAAACCGCCGAACGGGTGACAAACGACTGGGCGGCCTGATTCACTATCTAGCCAGCCGCTCAATGCTGTATTATATGGGTGATACGGTAAAGCGAGGCGTCCTATGCTAAGTCGGATCTTATGGATTTCGGTCGCGGGCATTGCGTTGGTGGCGGGAATCGCCATCCAGGACGGTGGATCGATCTCCGAATGGCATGCCCGTGCTCATGCCTTGGCGGAGTCGGACCGCGTCGACGATCAGGCAGACCGCGCTTCCGAGCGCAGCTTCGACAAGTTGCAGGTTACGGGCCGCGACGGGCAGGAAATCGACGTGCCCGCTGAGGCCAAGCGCGCCATGGCCGAGGCGGTTGGGCGGCTGGTCAAGGCGGAAGCGCATCTCGCGGTCGTCCGAATTGGCGATGGCAATGACGCGGAACTGCAAGCGGCCAATGCCCGGCGCGACCAAGCTCGAGCGGACGTCGACCGGCTGAAAGCCGCGATCAAGGGCTTCGAGCGGGGAGCGCAAACCGAGAGCAACGCCCTTCGCGAGCAGATCAAGCGGGAAATCCGCGAGGATATCCGCGCTTCGATCCGGGACGCGGTTCGAAGCTAGCCGCTTACCGCGTCAACTTCCGATACGTCGTCCGGTGAGGCCGGGTGGCTTCCTCGCCCAGGCGGCGAACCTTGTCCTCCTCATAAGCCTCGAAATTGCCCTCGAACCATTCGACGTGGCTGTCGCCCTCGAACGCCAGGATGTGCGTGGCCAGCCGGTCGAGGAAAAAGCGGTCGTGGCTGATGACCACGGCGCAGCCGGCGAAATTCTCGATCGCTTCCTCGAGCGCGCTCAGCGTCTCGACGTCGAGATCGTTGGTCGGCTCGTCCAGGAGCAGCACGTTGCCGCCGCGCTTCAGCATTTTCGCAATGTTCACGCGGTTGCGCTCGCCGCCTGACAGTTTGCCGACATTCTTCTGCTGGTCCTGGCCCTTGAAGTTGAAGGCGCCGACATAGGCGCGGGTCGACTGGTCGTGGCCGTTGACCTTCATGTAATCGAGACCGTCCGAAATCTCCTCCCAGACATTCTTCTTGCCGTCGAGATGATCGCGGCTCTGGTCGACGTAGCCGAGATGGACCGTGGGCCCGATGTCGATCTCGCCCGAATCCGGCTTTTCCTGGCCGGTGATCAGCTTGAACAGGGTCGACTTGCCGGCGCCGTTGGGCCCGATCACGCCGACGATTCCGCCCGGCGGCAGGGTGAAGGACAGATTTTCGAACAACAGCTTGTCGCCATAGGCCTTCGAGAGGTTGTTCACCTCGATGACCTTTCCGCCGAGCCGTTCGGGCACCTGGATCAGGATCTGGGCCTTGCCCGGGACATGCTTTTCCTGAGCGGCAACCAGCTGGTCGAACTTGGCGATACGGGCCTTCGACTTGGCCTGGCGGCCCTTGGGGCCCTGACGGATCCACTCAAGCTCGTCCTTGATCGCCTTCTGGCGCCCGGATTCTTCGCGCTCCTCCTGCTCGAGGCGCTTGGCCTTCTTCTCCAGGTAGGTCGAATAATTGCCCTCGTAGGGGAAATATTTGCCGCGATCGAGCTCGAGGATCCAGCTGACCACATTGTCGAGGAAGTAGCGGTCGTGGGTAATCATCAGCACCGCGCCCGGATAATCCTTGAGGTGACTCTCCAGCCATTGCACGCTCTCGGCGTCGAGATGGTTGGTCGGCTCGTCCAAGAGCAGGATTGAAGGCTTCTGGATCAGCAGGCGGGTGAGCGCGATGCGGCGCTTCTCGCCGCCCGACAAGCTCTCGACCGACCAATCCGAAGGCGGGCAGCGTAGCGCTTCCATCGCCACTTCGAGCTGGTTGTCGAGCGTCCAGCCGTCGACCGCATCGATCTTCTCCTGAAGCTCGCCCATCTCCGCCATCAGCGAGTCGAAATCGGTGTCCTCCTTGGGATCGCCCATTTCCGCAGAGATGGCGTTGAAGCGGTCGACCATGTCGGCGACTTCGCGAGCACCGTCCTTGACGTTTTCGAGCACCGTCTTGCTGGGATCGAGCTGCGGCTCCTGTGCGAGGTAGCCGACCGTGACATTCTCTCCCGGCCAGGCCTCGCCGGAGAATTCCTTGTCGATGCCGGCCATGATCTTCATCAGCGTCGACTTGCCGGCACCGTTGGGGCCGACGATGCCGATCTTGGCGCCGTGATAGAATTGGAGGTTGATGTGGCTGAGCACCGGCTTCTGAGCGCCGGGGAAGGACTTGGTCATGTCCTTCATCACAAATGCGTATTGGGCGGCCATGGGGTCGCGATGTCCTTTTAAGAGCAGGGAATTTACCGCGCAAATAGGGCGCGGAAGGGTTCGCGTCTAGTCGCGCCCGACCATTTGCTCGGCATTCGCAAATCGATAATCGCGGAATTGTTCGCGGAGGGTTCGCTTGCTGAGCTTACCAGTCGCTGTGTGGGGGAGCTGGTCTACGAACTCGATCGCGTCGGGCAGCCACCATTTGGCAACATGGGCGGTGAGGTGCTCACGGATCTTGTCGGCGCAAACCTCGCTACCCTCAGCCTTGACGCAGACCAGCAGCGGCCGCTCGTCCCACTTGGGGTGCGGGATGCCGATGGCGGCGGCCTCAACGACGCCGGGGCAGCCGACCGCGGCATTTTCGAGCTCGATCGAGCTGATCCACTCGCCGCCCGATTTGATCACATCCTTAGACCGGTCGGTTATCTGAACCGTCCCGTCAGGGTGGAGCGCGGCAACATCGCCGGTATCGAACCACTGATCCGCGTCGGTCGCGTCTTCCTCCGCCTTGAAATAGCGCTTGATCACCCACGGCCCGCGGCATTGCAGCCGGCCCGACGTCACGCCGTCGCGCGGAAGGACGTTGCCCTCGTCGTCGACCGTGCGAAGCTCGACCCCAAACGGCGGGCGGCCCTGGCGGGAGATATATTCGACTTTCTCCTCGAGGCTGTAATCGTCCCAGTTGTTCGGACGCGAGCCGCAGGTGCCGATCGGCGATGTCTCGGTCATACCCCAGGCGTGTGTGACGTCGATCCCCCGCTCCAGCAGCCAGCGGATCATGGCCCGAGGGGCGGCCGAGCCACCGATCGTGACCTGCTTCAAGTCGCCGAGCTCCTCGCCGGTCCGCTCGATATGCTCGATCATTGTCAGCCAAATCGTCGGCACGCCAGCGCTGTGCGTGACCTTTTCCTCGCGAAACAGCTTGCACATCTTGTCCGGGCGATAGTCGGCCGACAGGACCAGCTTGCAGCCGACCATCGGCGCGGCCCAGGGGATGCCCCAGGCATTGGCGTGGAACATCGGTACGATCGGCAGGACAACGGCCCGCTTCGAGAGGTTGAAGATATCGGGCGAGGCCTCCGCCATGGTGTGGAGCATGGTCGAGCGATGCTCGTAAATCACCCCCTTGGGATTGCCCGTGGTGCCGGAGGTGTAGCAAAGGCCGATCGGTTCGCGCTCGTCGCCCTCAACCCAGCTATAGTTGTCGCCGTGACCCGCGATCCATTGGGGGAAGCCTTCTTCCCCCTCGGCCGGATCGAAACAAATGTAGTGCTCGATCGTGGTCCACTTTGGCTTCATCTTCTCGACCACCGGAGTGAAGGCCCGGTCGTACAGCAGCACTTTGTCCTCGGCGTGGTTGGCGATATATTCGAGCTGCTCCTCGAACAGGCGCGGATTGATGGTGTGGAGTATTCCGCCCATTCCGACCGCGCCGTACCAGGCGATGAGGTGATGAGAGTGGTTCATCGCCAGGGTGGCGATTCTGTTCCCCTTTCGGATCCCAAGCGATTCCAGCGCTTGCGCCATGCGGCGCGCATCGCGGGCGATGGAGCGCCAATTCGTGCGGGTAATCGAGCCGTCGGCCCAGGCCGAGACCACCTCTGCGTCGCCATGCTCGCGTTCGGCATGGTCGACCAGCCGCATCACGCGAAGCGGCCAGTCCTGCATTGCTCCAAGCTTCTGCACGCTTCACCCCCGAGCGTTAAACCGAGCAGGTGCAGCTTTGCCCCCTTGCGCGGCGGATACAAGCGGGAAAAGCGGGAGCGAGACTAGAAGTTGAAACCCGGCGGCAGCTGCATGCCGCCGGTCATCTGCTTGATCTGCTCGCCAGCGATGGCGTCGGCCTTGGTCCGGGCGTCGTTGATCGCCGCGGCGACAAGGTCCTCGAGCATCGCCTTCTCCGACGCCACCAGCAGGCTGTCATCGATGCTGACGCCCAGGATCTGCCCCTTGGCGGTCGCCCTGATCTTGACCAGCCCGCCACCGGAGGCGCCTTCCACCTCGACCTTTTCCAGGCTGGCCTGGGCCTGGTCGAGCTGAGCCTTGGCGGCTTCGGCCATCTTCATCAGTTCTTCGAGGCTAGGCATGGTCATGCTTCTCTCCGATCGATCGTCTCGAGCGTGGCGTCCGGGAATTCCTCCAGCAACGCCTTGATATTCGGCTCTTCAAGCACCGCGGCGCGCATTCGTTCCTCCGCCATCGCCTCCTGCTGCTGGAGCGAGGGCTCGCCGCCCTCGTCGGTCAGGCGCACCTGCCAGCTTCGGCCGGTTGCTTGCTTGGCGGCGGCGGCGAGCTCGCGGGCGAACTCGGCTCCCACCGGCTTCAACGGCTTGAGGACGATTTCGCCAGGGACGAAGCTGACCAGGCCGACATGGTCGCGCAGCTGGAGGCCCAGCAATTGCTTGCCCTGCTTCTCGACCGCATCGACCAAAGCCGGAAAATCCGCCGGCAGTCTCGCTTCCGCACCGGGCGATGCCGTCGAGGTAGGCGCCGTGGGCGCTGCAGTCGGTGCCGCTCCGCCGGCCAGAATGGCGGCCAGCGCCGACGGGTCGGGCATCTCGGCGGCATGGATCAGGCGCAGCAGGGCCATGGTCGCCGCCTCGTGCGGATCGCAAACGATAAAAAAGAAGAAGAAACAATTGCCCAACTGCCCCTGATCCATGCCGCCGAGATGCCCGACCCGTCGGCGCTGGCCGCCCATCTGGCCGGCGGAGCGGCACCGACAGCACCGCCCAC
>JALYNQ010000041.1 GCA_030773115.1 Pseudomonadota bacterium | reverse complement strand
GCGTTAGCCCCTCAGTTAGGCAGCAATCGCAAGAGCCTCGTTATCGTTGGCACTTGTGTGAACGAGCCGTTGCGGTGGTCTCATACCGATCGGCAACCAGGCCTTTATTGCACTCGTCGATCCTGTTTCGCCCCCATCAGCAGCGGCGGAAATCCTCAAGATTCGCGCTTCGCCGCTGGTGGTGGAGGCGCCGGGGTACTGCCCCCCGGGTCCGAAATGCCTATTCCACCCGATAGTCTACCGACATAGCCGGTTTCCCGGCTTTCCTAAGATAGGTGACGGACCCTCTGGATGCAACCGATTGACAAATTGCGTGCCGTTTCGGAACCGTCTTGGAGCTGGTTGCGTTTGAACCGGTCACGTGTGGCCGGCGATTTCCGCCACTGCACTGAGAAAAGGGGATTTTTGATGAAGAAGCTTTCGTTCGCGCTCGTCGGTGCTGCCGCTCTCGCTCTCGCTGCTTGCGGCGGCCAGGGTGACGACGCGGCTGGAGATAACGCTGCCGAGAACCTCGAAGCCCAGGCGGAGAACCTCGAAGCGGCCGCCGACAATGCAACTGGCGCCGAAGCCGCCAATCTCGAGGCCCAGGCCGACGCGCTCGAGAACCAAGCCGATGCGACTGAAGAAGCGATCGACGAAGCCGACGTCAACGCGGCCAACGTCAACGCGATGTAAGGCATTTTCCGCTCCCTACCGGGGGTGGAACGGAAGGGCCGGCGGCGAAAGCTGCCGGCCCTTTCTTGTGAGGCCGATCCTGCTACCAGCGAAGGCATGAGCGACGACGCAATCCCTGCAGCGACGCTGGTCGTTTGGCGCGACAGCGCCGACGGCCCTGACATATTGGTGGTCCAGCGCTCCGCACGCATGGCATTTGCCGCCGGCGCGATCGTTTTTCCCGGCGGCCGGATCGACCAGGCCGATCGCGAGTTCGCCCTGGCGCTGGGTCGTCCGGATGATGCGCCGAAAGTCACCGCAATCCGCGAGACGATCGAGGAAACCGGCGTTGCGGCGGGTCTGAAGGGCGCGATCGATCCGTCACTTGGCCTGGAGATCCAGGCTTCGCTGGATTCCGGCGCCGACTTCTCGGTGATTCTCGGTGTGCATGGGTTGGAGCTCGAACTTGACGCCCTGACGCCGTTGGCGCGGTGGATGCCGGCCTTCAAGCAACCGCGGAAGTTCGACACGCTGTTTTACGTCGCAGCAGCCCCTCCAGGGAAATGGCTGCCGCACCCGCAGGAAGGCGAATGCATTGCGGCGGAATGGGCAAGCCCGCCAGCCCTGCTCGACCGGATTGCAAAGGGAGAGGCCAGCGCCATCTTTCCCACGAAGCGCAACCTGGAGCGGCTGGCGCAACATGATGACTTTGCCTCGATGCTGGCCGACGCCCGCGCCCATTCCCTCGAAACCATCATCCCCTGGGTCGAGGAAATTGATGGCGAGCCGCATGTTCGGATCCCCGAAGGCCGCGGTTACCCGGTGATCGCCGAGCCGCTGGCAACTGCATTCCGTGCCTAGACCCCGCCGGCGGCGTCTCGGCTGCTGGATCTTCCTGGCGCTACTAGTCGCCGCATCGCTTGCTGGCTGGAGCGAACTTCGACGGCAGATGCGCGAACATCCCGAGCGCTTCCCCTGGACCGAGCTCCGTCTCAACGACCCAGTCGGCCCCTTTACGGGTATCAAGCTGGCGGCACTTGGCGACGAACGTCGTCGCTGCCTGGCACTGCTTCGTGACGCTCGGTTGGCGGAGATTCCTTTCGAGCAGCCCGCTCCCGCCGACCGACGTTGCCGATTCAACGATGGCGTGCGAATTGGGCCGGAAAGCCGCCGCTCGATCGATTTTTCGCCCGAAGGACTGGTCACCGCCTGCCCCGTCGCGGCGGCGCTGGCCCTCTGGGAACGCGATGTCGTCCAGCCAGCCGCGCGCCGCCATTTTGGCGATCGCGTGGTTCGGATCGATCATGCCGGCAGCTACAGTTGCCGCCGGCTGTACGGTCGAGCCGAAGGCCGCTTCAGCGAACATGCGACCGCCGATGCGATCGACATCCTCGGCTTCCGCCTGGCCAATGGGCGTCGCCTGTCCGTGTTGCGCGATTGGCGCGGCGAACCTGCCGATGAGGCGTTTCTCCGCGACGTGCGCGACGGCGCCTGCGACTTGTTCGCGACCGTGCTGTCGCCTGACTATAACGCCGCCCACGCCGATCATTTTCACCTCGATCAGGCCGATCGGGGCGCGTTGGGCTGGCGACTCTGCCGCTAGCGACGCGACTCGACTCCATGCGAAAGGGGCCCCC
>JALYNQ010000040.1 GCA_030773115.1 Pseudomonadota bacterium | reverse complement strand
TTCATGCCGATTCGGCGGGGCGGCTCGCCTCGAAGAGGAACCAGACGCGCCGCTCGGCCTCGTCGATCCATGTCTCCAGCAGGCTCGCCGTGGCGACGTCGCGATGCTCGCCGCAAAGGTCGTGAGTCTCGCGCATTGCAGCGGCGAGCTGCCTGTTGTCATCCCGCAGCTCGGCGAGCATGTCGAGCGGCGTCACATAATCGGCGTCATTGTCGAGGACCCGCTGCAGACGGCCGACCTGGCCGATTGAGCGCAGCGTCATGCCGCCGATCTTCCTGACGCGTTCGGCGGTTGCGTCGGTTATCGCGAATATCTCTGCCGCCTGCTCATCGAGCAGTAGATGGTAATCGCGGAAGTGCGGGCCCGAGACATGCCAGTGGAAGTTCTTGGTCTTCAGGTAGAGGGCGAACAGGTCCGCCAGCAGCAGGTTGAGAGCCCCGGCGATGTCGGCGGCACCCTCCGAGCGGAGGTCCGTCGGGGTCCGCAGAGTCGCGGCTCTGATTTGCGCGGGCTGAAGGTTCATATCCTGCTCCTGGAGCAATTGGGGTGGTGTCGGGTGCGCCGATCGGGCGGGGGCGGGGGAGCGAGAGATCCCGAGGCGATCCGCGAACCCGACGCCCCGCTTGATAAGGGACGGACGCTGACGATTCGCCGTGCGTTTCATTACCGATTTGCAACGTCGCCGAGCCTGGCAACCCGCGCCGGCAGCGCCCACCGCGGCCATGCGGGCGTTGCCAGGGGGCAGGGGCAAAGGCAGCGTACAGCGCGCCTCGGTCATTGCGCTCGCTCCTGTCGATATGCCGCGGGCGGGCGTGCGAATGCAGGGAAGCCGTTAGCCTGCCGGCATCGCCGCCCATGCCGCGGCCAGTTCGGGGTCAGGCCGGTTCCTTTTCCGTCACGTCATGGGTTTCCAGCTCGGCCGGCTCGATCGGCCGCAGCACCTCCTCGCTGAGCTTCATGTCCTCGCGGCTGCCCTGCACCGTGACCAGGAACTTGTTCGCGCGGAGCGCCGTCTCATATTTGATCGCGCTGTCCTTCGGCACGCCGATCGACACGAGCGCCCCCACCAGCGCGCCGGCGGCGCCTCCCACTGCCGCTCCCTCGATTCCGCTGACGACGGTCGCGGCAAGCGGACCCAGGATGATGAGATGTCCAAATACCGGGATGAACATCACGAAGGCGCCCAGCAGGATGCCCGCAAGCGTTCCCCAGAAGGCGCCGAAGCCGCCAAAGAAGCGGACGCGATCGCCCAGCGTATAGAAGCCGAGCGCATGTTCCTCACGCTGTACGCCCTTGCCGATGATCGAGATCTTGCGAAGGTCTATGCCTGCATTGTTGACCGCTCGCACGGCGCGCTCGGCCTGATCATGCGTATCGAACACCGCGACTGTAATTCCGTCCTGTGTCATATCCATTTTCATCCTCATATCTTGCGGGCGCCCGCATCGAGCGCCGGCAAGATCCGTTGTGAAGCTGGGCCACTTTCCGCTCGATGAGCGGGGGATGACGCTTTTGTAAGACCGGCGTTGGACGCCGTTGTCCGACTTCAGCCTTTCGCGCTGGTGTCGCGCGGGAGGGCGAGCACGGCTCTGAGTCCCGGCGCATTGTCTTCCAGGCGGAGCGCGCCGCCATGGAGCCGGGCCACGGCTGCAACCAGCGAGAGGCCGAGGCCGCCGCCATCGCCGCCCCGAGCGGAATCCAGCCGGCCGTGCCGGCGAAGGGCTTCGGCGCGCCGCTCCGGCGGGATTCCGGGGCCGCGGTCAGCGACCGAGACCAACAGTTCGTCATCATCCTGCCTGAGCTCGAGCCTGATCTCGCCGCCCGAGCCCGCATATTTCAGCGCATTGTCGATGAGGTTCGACAGCGCCTGGCCGAGCAGCTGTTCGTGGCCGCTAAGCGCTGCACTGGCTGGTGCGTCGACCAGGAGACGGACGCCGCGCTCGGCAGCGAGCGGTTCGTAGAGCTCGCAAAGGTCGCGTGCCAGGGCGGCGGCATCGAGCATGACGAACTCGTCCCGGCCGAGGCCGGCTTCGGCCCGGCTGACCTCGATCGTCGCGCCGGTCATCCTCAGCATCGCATCAATCTCACCGGCGATTGCGCTCGCCGCCGAGTGGAGCTCGCCTGGATCCCGGCCTGACGCTGCGCGCTCCAGGGTCGCGCGCATGCGCGTCAGAGGCGAGCGCAGGTCATGCGCGAGCGTGTCCGTGACGAAGCGCAACTCCTCAACCAGCCGCTCGAGCCGGTCGAGCATGGCGTTGAGCGCCGCCGCCAGACGATCGAACGGATCGTCGGTCCCGTGGCTTTCGATCCGGGTTTGAAGTTCGCCGGACGTGATGCGGGCGGCGGCGTCGGCCATCGCCTCGACGCGGCTGTTCATGAACTTGAGGAGGATCATGCTCCCGAGAAAGGCGATCGGAATTGCGAGCAGCAAGGCACTCGCCAGAGTCGCGATGAGCGCTTCGCGAAGTCGCGCCCTGTCGTCCATCACGCGGCCCATCAGCAGACGATGGCCCGCCGGGAGGTGCTTGACGCTGAAGCCGATGGTCTCGGGGCGATCACGGCCCTGGCGGTAGAGCAGCAGCTCCTTCCACCGCTCTTCGTCCAGGCTGATCGGTGGCCAGGCCGACAGATTGCCGGCGATCCGCGACCCGCGCGCATCGACCAGGAGATAGGCTTCGTGGGCCGCGGCGCCGCTTGCCACGGTCTCGGCGATGAACTCGGCAACTTGCGGAATGCCGCCCTCGCGATGCTCGGCCTCGAGCAGGTTGAAATGCTCCGCTACCACCTCGCGCGCGTCAGCTACCAGCAAGCGATCAGTTTGATGGTAGATGAACACGAACAGAGGAATCGCGCCGAGCAGGGTAAGTACAAGATAGAGTGCGATGAAGCGCGGGCCCGTCGAATAGCGGAGGCGGCGTGCCAGGCCCCGGGTCACGGACTCTCGCTGATCATATAGCCCGCACCGCGCACCGTATGCAGCAGGGGCAGATCGAAGTCCTGGTCGATCTTCTTGCGCAAGCGGCTGATGTGGACGTCGATGACGTTGGTCCCGGGATCGAAATGATAATCCCATACGCCTTCGAGCAGCATCGTGCGCGTGACGACCTGATCGCGGTGTCGAAGCAGGTGCTCGAGCAGGCGGAACTCGCGCGGCTGAAGATCAATTTTTCGACCCGAGCGCTCGACCTTGCGGGCGAGCAAGTCCACCTTGAGGTCGCCGCATTCGAGCAAGGTCGTCGGCGCATTGCCGGCGCCTTCGCCGCGCCTCTGCATCGCCTCGACGCGCGCCAGCAACTCGGCGAAACTGAACGGCTTGATCAGATAATCGTCTGATCCGGACTTGAGGCCCTTCACGCGCTCGTCGAGCGAGCCAAGCGCCGAGAGGATAATTACCGGAGTTCGGACATCGGCGGCGCGGATCGCCTTCAGCACCGACAAGCCGTCCATGCCAGGAAGCATCCGGTCGAGGATGATTGCCGCATAGTCGCTGTCGGTCGCGTGGAAGAGCCCGTCGCGGCCGTCGGAGGCGCGGTCGACGACATAGCCAGCCTCGTCGAGACCCTTTGCGATGTATTCAGCGGTATCCTCATCATCCTCGACGAGCAGAATCTTCTTGCTCACCCGATCGCCTCCCAATCCATACCTATCAGAAATGCGCGAGTCATACGCGCGGAACCCGGAATGTCAGCTCTCGAGGGCCGCGGTCGGCGTGGATGGTCACGCTTGAATCCGACGCATGTGCGAGCGCGAACGCCATCGACCTGGCGTCGACCACTGGGTGGCCGTCGACTTCCTCGATCAGGTCCCCCGGCCGCAGTCCGGTCCGCGCCGCGGGCTTTGCATCGGCGATGCTCGTCACGATCAGCCCCCTTGCCTCGACCGGCAAATGCAACTCGACCGCAAGCTCCCGGTCGAGCGGCCGCACAGTAACCCCCAGCGAGCGGACCAGGGAAGCAGAGGCGCTTTGCTCGTGTCGGAGCCCGGCATCACGGGCTGATTGATAGACGGCGAGCAACAACAGCGCCGCCAGCGCGAGCAGCAACCCTCTAGACCGATAAATCCATCGTCCAACGAATCGCACGCAATCACCTCCATGCGCCCATTTGCGACCGACAGGCTTTCAGGGAGACGTTCGGCGC
>JALYNQ010000039.1 GCA_030773115.1 Pseudomonadota bacterium | reverse complement strand
CAGGTGCACTTTTGCCCGGCCTTGGTGGTCATCTCCCGGACCACCTCCTTGACGAAAAGGTCGAACTCCGGCGTGCCCGGCCCGGCGTCTGGCCCGAGCAGCGAGGCATTCAAGCTATCCTGCTCGGCGACGAACCTGACGCTTTCGCGCTGGACGACGGGGTGGGAACGGAGCTTGAGCGCGGTCGAGGCGGAACCTGTAAAGCTGACGACATCCTGCCCGGTCAGATGGTCGAACAGGTCGCCGACTCCACCGACGATCAGCTGGACCGATCCAGGCGGCAACAGGCCGCTATCGATCATCACCCGGAAGGCGGCTTCGCATAGGTAGGCGGTGGCGCTGGCGGGTTTGACGATCGCCGGCATTCCGGCGAGCAGGGTCGGCGCGAGCTTCTCCAGCATCCCCCAAACCGGGAAATTGAATGCGTTGATGTGCACCGCCGCGCCCTGCAGCGGAGTGTAGATATGCTGGCCGATGAAGCTGCCCGACTTCGACAGCGGTTCGACCGGGCCGTCGAGCAGCACATGAGCGTCGGGCAGCTCGCGACGGCCCTTGGACGAGAAGCTGAAAAGCGTGCCCGCGCCGCCTTCGATATCGATCCAGCCGTCCTTGCGGGTCGCACCCGTCTGGTAGCTGAGTTCGTACAGCTCTTCCTTGCGGGCCATGATCGCCTGGCCGAGGCCCTTGATGATCCGCGCTCGCTCATGGAATGTCAGCTTCCTCAGAGCCGGTCCGCCGACTTCTCGCGCGTGACGCAGCATCCCGCCGAAATCCAGACCGCCGGACCCTGTGACGGCGACCGGGGATCCATCGATCGCGCTGGCGATCTCGGCTAGTTGGCCCGCGCCGGGAGCCCATTGATCGAAGGCGTAATTGAGCAGCTTGAGAGTCTTCATTGCGCTTCCTTAGAAGAAGTCGCACGCTTGCGGCACCCGTCATGAAATGAGGCGATGATGATCGAGCCTGTAAGGCCTATAGCGATCAGCGATATCGAAGCGGCGCGGCAGAATATCGCGGGCACCGTGCTGCGCACGCCATTGGTTAGGCTCGAGCTTGGAAGCGGTGCGCCCGAAATCTACCTCAAGCTTGAGAATCTCCAGCCGACCAATGCCTACAAAATCCGCGGCGCGACCAACGCGGTTGCCCAACTATCCGCTGGGGAACGTAGCCGCGGCGTGTGGACGATCAGCGCCGGCAATGCCGGACAGGGGGTAGCCTATGCGGCGCGTGCCGCCGGCATTCCTTGTTCCGTCGTGGCGATCGAGACCGCGCCGCAGACCAAGCTCGACCGAATGCGGGCGCTGGGCGCGACCATTGTCCCTGTATCTTATGAACAGGCCTGGCAGGCAGCAGAAGCGCACGCGTTTGAAGGCATCGAAGGTACCTTCATCCACCCCTTCGACAATCATGATTTCATTGCCGGCCATGGCACGATGGGGCTCGAAATCGTCGAGCAGTTGCCGAGGGTGAGCCTGGTCATCGCCGCGATCGGCGGCGGCGGCCTGATCACCGGCGTCGGCAGCGCAGTGAAGGCACTGCGGCCCGATGTGAAGATCATGGGTACTGAACCCGAAACGGCTGCACCCTACGCCTATTCGCTCCGGCAGGGCGCGCCGAGCAGATTTCCCGACTGGCAGGCGTCGTTCGTCGACGGGGCCGGCGGAAAAAGCGTCACCGACCGGATGTGGCAGAGGATGCGGCCGATCGTCGATGGTACGATCACGGTCACGCTCGAGCAAACCAGCGCGGCGATGCGGCTGATCGCGGAGAAGTCCCGAACGATTGCCGAAGGCGCGGGCGCCTTGGCATTGGCTGCGGCGTTGACCGATGAGCCGGTCGAAGGACCCATCGTCTGCATTGTTTCCGGCGGCAATATCGACCTGGCGAAGTTTGCTGAACTCATCAGCTGAGCTTGGCAGTTCAGCCAAATCCGCTCCGTTCCGGAGTTTGATTTAAGGCCGCAGAGACGAACCTCGCTCAATTTATGGCGCGGATGAAGCCAGCCATATCGGCCTGGCATGCACGGGTGGTGGCGTTGAAGCTCCGCGAGCCGAGGCTGAATGTCATGATTCAGGCGCGCGTGCGCATTGGCGCGTCGTGGAACGACGCCTGCATCCTCAACCTTTCCTCGCGGGGCATGCTGGTTCGCTCGCCAACAGCGCCCGATCGTGGCTCCTATCTGGAGATTCGGCGCGGCTCCCACGTCGTCGTCGCAAGGGTGGTCTGGTCGAACGCCGATCGCTTCGGAGTCTATACTCAGGATCCGGTTCCAGCGGCCGATCTGATTCGCGGCGCGGTCGGCGCCGCGGCACAGCCGGGCCAGGCCAGTAGCGCCGAGCGGCGCACCATTCCCCGGCCCACGGTGCCAACGTCCGAAAGGAGCCGCTGGCGAGCCCGCGCGATGGAGTTTTCCACCGTGGCGCTGCTTGGCGGTATTGCCGCGGTGCTTCTTCTTGGAGCGGTGGGGGAGATGCTCGGCCGACCGTTGATGGCGGTCGAAGCGGCGCTGGTGAACTGAGCGCTAGCGCCCTTCGAACTTGGCCGGCCGCTTTTCAAGGAAGGCCGCAACACCCTCGCGATAATCTTGGGTGAAGCCGAGCCTGCGCATTTCGTCCCGCTGCAGGTCGAGCTCCTCATCAAGGCTTCGTGACCAGCTGGTGCGGATAATTTGCTTGATCGCGGCTAGGCCGAGGGGCGGCAATGACGCAAGCCTGGCGGCCATCGCATCGACCTCCGCGTCCAGCTGGTCGTCGTCGACCGCCTTCCAGATCATTCCCCAGTCTGCAGCCCGTTCGGACGGAAGCGCTTCGCCGGTCAGCGCCAGGCCGAGGGCCCGTGCCTGGCCGACCAGCCGGGGCAGGTGCCAGCTTCCGCCGCTATCGGGGATCAGACCCAAGGCGGAAAAGCTTTGGATGAATTTGGCGGATTTGGCGGCAATCACTAAGTCACATGCGAGTGCGATGTTCGCGCCCGCGCCGGCTGCCACACCGTTGACCCGAGCGATTATCGGCTGCGGCAGGCTGGCCAGTGTTCGGATCAGCGGGTTCCAGCTTTCTTCGACGGTTTCGCCGAGGTCGACCGCTTCGCCGGGTGCGACAGCCCGGTCATTTAGGTCCTGTCCCGCGCAAAATCCGCGGCCGGCGCCGGTCAGGACGACCACGCGGGCGTTGGCGAGGCTGGCGAGGGCTTCGCGCAGCTCGGCATGCATCGCCCGGGTAAAGCTGTTCAGCCGATCAGGGCGATTGAGCGTGATCCGGGCGATGCCGTCGGCGATTGAAAGGTCGATTGTTTCGTAGGCCATTTCGCCTCGTTTTCCGTCATCCCGGCCTTGAGCCGGGGTCCACCTGCCTAAAGAACAAGGTGGATGCCGGATCAAGGGGTCCCCATCAAAGTACTACTTTGATGGGGCCCATGTCCGGCATGACGGATTAGCGGGATTACAGCGATCCGAGCATCTCCAGCGCCTCGTCAATCTGTTGGTTGCGCTCTGCGTAGCGAAGGAAGCCAACGCGCTCGACATTGATCTCGGCCGGCGTCGGTTGGGCCCGCCACAGGCGGATCGCCTCATCGGCGAAATCGTCGAGCGGAAGATAATTGTCGCGCGTCGACTGGCCCGGCGTCAGCTCGGTCTGGACCGCCGGCGGCGCCAGCTCAATTACCTCGACCCTGCCCTTTAGGCTTTGCCGCAACGCCTGGGTGTAGCTGTGCAGGGCAGCCTTGGTGGCCGAATAGGTCGGCGATTTGGTCCAGGGTACGAAGGCCAGCCCCGAAGTGACGTTGATAATCGCAGAATCCCCTCGGCCTAGGAGATGGTTGATCAGCGCGTTGGTCAGGCGGATGGGTCCCAACAGGTTGGTGGTGATCGTCTCCTCGGCGTCCTTGAGGTTCCGGCGTGAAGTGACATCCTCGTATCGCATGACCCCGGCATTGTTGACCAACACGTTGAGGTCGGGATGGCGGGCGACGATCTTCGACGCGAAATCTTCGATTGCCGACGGGTCGTCTATATCCAGCGTGTAAGCAAACATGTCCTTACGGCCGGCGATCGCCTCGTCGAGGGCATCCTGGCGCCGTCCGGCGACGATCACTTGATTACCAAGGTCGTGCCAGCGCTGTGCCAACGCACGGCCGATGCCCGAACCGCCGCCGGTGACGAGTATGGTGTTGCCCTGAATTTTCATGGTCGGTCTCCGTTGTCGAAAAAGGGGGAGACGGCCCATCTAGACATATGCTAACCAAAGGAAAGAAGGCACCCAGAAGAATTATACTTACCAAAAAGAGAGTGTAGATGTCCGCGGAAGCAAGTCCGGCTTATTCCGATATCGATCCCAAGGTCGAAGCGATGGTCCATGAGCTGATCGGCCGTGTGGCTGATAAATGGACCCTGCTGATCGTTGAGGAGCTCGAGGAAAATGGGACGCTGCGCTTCACCCAGCTCAGCCGAAAAATTCCGGGCATCAGCCAAAAGATGCTGACCCAGACGCTGCGCCAGATGGAACGTGACGGACTAGTCCATCGCATGGTCCATCCCGTCGTCCCGCCCAAGGTCGAATACTGGCTAACGGATCTCGGGCACGGCCTTAGCGAGTCCTTTTGCGGCGTGTGGCGCTGGGTCGAATCCAACCTGGCGGCAGTCGAGGCGGCCCGTCAGGCATTCGACGCCAGAACTTCTGGTTAACGGCTTTTTCACCACATGCCTCTAGGACGGCAGTCTGGAACAAAATCTAGGCTGATCGTGACCAACCCATCGCACATCATCTTCAGGCTTGCTGCGTTTGCCGTTGTCGGCGCGATGCCGCTTGGAACTGCCCAAGCTGCGCAGACCACGATCCAGGCCAGTGCAAAGGTCGTCAAATCGCTGGAGCTGGCTTCAAAACAAAACCTCGATTTCGGGACCATTACGCTATCGGGAACGCCAGGGACCTATACCGTCAGACTAAGCCAGTCGGGAGTACTGACGTGCCCGAGCGGTGCAACCTGCGCCGGCACGCCAATGCCGGCGATCTTAAATGCTCAAGGTTCTCAGGGGCAGGTGGTCCGCATTAGCGTTGCACCTTCAAACCTGGTCAACAGCATAAACAACAGCACCATACCCTTCACTCCGGACGCGCCGGCATCAATCACTCTGACCAACTCCGGCTTCCCGGGAAGGGATTTCAACATGGGTGGTTCGATCGCTATCCCCTCGACGGCCGACGGAACCTACACCGGTAATATCGTGATCACCGCCGACTATCAGTAGCTTCGGTTTGATGCGCGGGGCGGGAAGCGCTACATCGGCCCCATGTACACCACCGAGCTTTCAAAGAACGTCAAGCCGATCGAGACCGCCGAGGACCCGGAGCTGGTTGCGGCGTTCGAGGCGCGCGTTGCCGCCGACGAGTTCATCGAGCCCAAGGACTGGATGCCGGACGCCTATCGCAAGACGCTGGTCCGGCAGATTTCGCAACACGCGCATAGCGAGATCGTCGGCATGCTGCCCGAAGGCAACTGGATCACCCGTGCGCCATCCCTGCGGCGCAAGGCGATCCTGCTCGCCAAGGTGCAAGATGAGGGCGGGCACGGACTCTATCTCTATTGCGCGGCGGAAACGCTCGGCACCAGCCGCGAGGAAATGGTCGAGGCGCTTCACTCGGGCAAGGCCAAGTACAGCACCATCTTCAACTATCCGACGCTGACCTGGGCCGACATCGGCGCGATCGGCTGGCTGGTCGATGGAGCGGCGATCATGAACCAGGTCCCGCTGCAGCGCACCAGCTACGGCCCCTATGCCCGGGCGATGGTCCGGGTGTGCAAGGAAGAGAGCTTCCACCAGCGGCAGGGCTATGAAATCATGATCGCGCTGGCCAATGGCACCTCCGATCAGAAGCGGATGGCGCAGGATGCGCTCAGCCGCTGGTGGTGGCCGTCATTGATGATGTTCGGCCCGCCGGATGACGAAAGCCCAAACACGGCACGCTCGATGCGCTGGCGGATCAAACGCGAGACCAATGACGAGCTTCGCCAGAAATTCGTCGACATCACCGTGCCGCAAGCCGAGTTCCTGGGCCTCAGTGTGCCCGACGCCGATTTGAGGTGGAACGAGGCCAAGGACGGCTATGACTTTGGTGAGGTCGACTGGGAGGAATTTTACGCGGTCGTTCGCGGCGAGGGGCCGGTCGCCAAGGAGCGGATGAAGGCGCGGATCGACGCGTGGGAGAATGGCGCCTGGGTACGTGACGCTGCCGCAGCTTATGAAGCGAAGCGGCGCGAACGCGCCGCCGCTTGAATTTGGCCTTCGTCATTGCGAGGAGCGCAGCGACGAAGCAATCCAGACGAGGAATGCGAAGCTGGATTGCTTCGCTACGCTCGCAATGACGGAGAGGGCTTGTGAGCCAAGGTCACGACTGGCCGCTATGGGAGGTGTTCGTCCGTGCGAAGGGCGGTCTTAGCCATCGCCACGTTGGCAGCGTTCATGCTCCTGACCCGGAGCTCGCGCTCCGACACGCGCGTGACACCTACACGCGGCGGCTCGAAGGCGTGAGCCTGTGGGTGGTCCGCTCGGCGGACATCGTCGCCTCGGACCCGGAACAGGCCGGCGAGCTGTTCGAGCCGGCGGAGGACAAGATCTACCGCCACCCGACCTTCTACGACATTCCGGACGAGGTGAAGCATATATGAGCGAAGCCTGGCATCTCGCGCAGATCAATGTCGGCAGGCTGGTTGCGCCCCAGGGCGACCCGCGGGTTCAGCCGTTTTTCGATGCGCTCGATCGGGTCAATGCCCTTGCCGACTCCAGCGCCGGCTTCGTCTGGCGGCTTCAGGATGACGGCGGCAACGCAACCGCGATCCAGGTCACGCCCGATCCGCTGTTCATTCTCAACATGTCGGTGTGGACCGGGCCGGAGCCGCTGTTCGACTTTGTCTATCGTAGCAGCCACACCCCGGAGATGGGCCGCCGCCGCGAATATTTCGAGCGGTTCAAAGGCGCCTACATGGCGCTGTGGTGGATCGAAGCGGGGAGGATCCCGACTATCAACGACGGCCTGTCCCGGCTCTGGTATCTCGACCGCTACGGGCCGAGCCAGCACGCCTTCACGTTCAAGGCGCGTTTTCCGCAACCAGATCGAGCTGAACCGCCCGTCGACATGCAGCCCGCTGCTGCAAACCAGCACTGTCTGGGGGACAGTGCGTTTGCAGCAGGGTGTATGGGCCGCGCCTGATGCCTTCCCTTCCTGCTATTGAGAAAGACGTGGAGGAAAAGGCGAAGCGCGCCGGCCACCATGGCGCATTCGATGCGCCGTGGGAGGCGCATCATGATCCGGCATTGGTCGCCTATTGCGAGCGGCTCGGCGACGACGCGCTGATCCTCGGCCAGCGGCTGGGCGAATGGTGCGGCCATGCGCCTGCGCTGGAAGTCGACCTCAGCCTAGCCAACATAGCGCTCGACCTGATCGGGCAGGGGATGCATTTCCTGGGGTTGGCCGGCGACGCAGACAAGCTCGCTTTCCACCGCGACGTGCTCGACTGGAAGAACTGCCTGCTGGTCGAGCAGCCCAATGGTGATTTCGCGCAGACCATAGGGCGCCAGCTCTTGTTCTCGACCTGGCAGCATATGCTCTACCAACGGCTGACCAATTCCAAGGACGAGCGGATCGCGGCGGTTGCCGCCAAGGGCGTCAAGGAAGTTGCTTATCACCGCGAACTGGCGGCCGACTGGACCATTCGGCTGGGCGACGGAACCGAAGAGAGCGCCCGCCGCATGGCCGAAGGGCTGGACTGGTGCTGGCGCTTCATCCCCGAGCTGTTCGAAGTCGACGAGGTACTAAGTGATTTGATTGTTCGAGGCATTGCCGCCGATCCGCGCGAGTTCGAAGATGAATATCGCGCCGCTCTGGCAGCGGTGCTGGCCGAAGCGAAGCTCGATGTGCCGGCCGAGCAGCGACCAATCCTCGGCGGGCGGCGCGGCCATCACAGCGAGCATCTCGGGCATCTGCTGGCGGTGATGCAGTATCTGCCCCGCACCTATCCCGACGCCCAGTGGTAGGCTGATGGCCGAGCATTTCTACAAGCTGCGGGTGGCGGAGATCGTACCCGAGACCGACGAGGCCAATTCGATCCGCTTCGAGGTTCCGGAAGGCCTGGAGGAAGTCTTCCGCTTCAAGGCCGGCCAGCATCTGTCGGTCCGCGCCGAAATCGGCGGCGAGGAAGTGCGGCGGAACTATTCGCTGTGCGTCGCGCCCGACGAGGGCCACCTGAAAGTAACGGTCAAGCGGATCGCCGGTGGCGTCTTTTCCAACTGGGTCGGCGACAATCTCAAGGTCGGGGACACGCTCGACGTGATGACGCCGCACGGATCCTTCACGGTCGATTTCGACCGGGGCGCCAAGCGCCGATACGTCGCTTTCGCGGGTGGCTCCGGGATCACGCCTGTGGTGTCGTTGATCAAAACCGCATTGAAGACGGAGCCGGAGAGCCGCTTCACCCTGTTCTATGGCAATCGCGACTCAAATTCCGTCATCTTTCTCGAGCAGCTGGCGGCCCTGAAGGACTGCTATCTTGATCGCTTCGAGCTCTATCATTTCCTGAGCGATGAAGAGGGCGACGTCGACCTGTTCAACGGCATGCTAGACCGTGAGACATGCGACGAAGCGCTCGATCATCTGGTCGATGAAGTGCAGCAGGTGGATGCCTGGTTCATTTGCGGCCCGGGTCCGATGATGGATGCCGCCGAGGCGGCGCTGGCCGAACGCGGCGTCGCCAAGGATCGGATCCATATCGAGCGATTCCTGGCCGGTCGTCCCTCGGCTGCACTGGCTGCGCAAATAGCGCAGTTGCAGGAGAAAGCGGCGGGCCTGACTCTAAGCGTCACGCTCGACGGCCGCACCCGCAAGGTGGAATTTACCGAAGCCAACATCCTCGACAGTGCCCGGGAGGCCGGGCTTCCGGCACCGTTTGCCTGCAAAGCGGGAGTTTGCGCCACTTGTCGGGCCAAGGTAACCAAGGGCAAGGTCGAGATGGCAGCCCGCTACGGCCTGACCGATGAGGAAATCGACGCAGGCTATGTGCTTACCTGCCAGTCGGTCCCTCTCGGTGAAGGGGTGGCCGTTGATTACGACGCCTAGCGCCGCCTCCCTTTCAGGGAGGTGAGTTGTGCGCTAGAGCGGGTTCATGCTTGATCAGCCAACCCTGACCGGGGCAAATGGGGGTGCCCAATTTTTCGATGCACTTGGCGATGTGCAGGGCGACGCTCTGCTCAAGTTGATCGCCATGGCGAATGCCGACCCGAGGCCCGACAAGATCGATGTCGGCGTCGGGGTCTATCGTGACGGGATTGGCAACACGCCGATCCTCCGGGCGGTGAAGGCGGCCGAGAAGCTGCTGTGGGAGAGCCAGCAGAGCAAGAGCTACATCGGCGGATTTGGTGATAAGCGCTACACGGAGTTGCTGCGGCCGATCGTGCTCGGGCGGCATGCCGCGGATGAACGCATTGCCGGCCTCCATACGCCGGGCGGCTGCGGTGCGCTCAGCCTTGGCTTCAAGCTGATCGCTACGGCGCAGCCGGGGGCGAAGGTGCTGGTTGGCACGCCTACATGGCCGAATCATATTCCCGTTATTGAAGCCGCCGGGCTGACCATCTCCGAATATCGCTATTACGACCGGCTTGAGACGCGCATTCGCTTCGATGAGATGATGGCCGCATTTGACGCAGCCAAGAGGGGCGACGTGGTCCTGCTCCACGCATGCTGCCACAATCCGACCGGGGCCGACCTCGACGAGGGTCAATGGCGCGAAGTCGTGGAACTAGTATCAAGGCGCGGGCTGACCCCGCTCGTCGACATTGCCTATCAAGGGCTGGGTCAAGGCTTCGCCGACGATGCTTCCGGGCTGCATATGTTGCTCGACGCCTGCGACGAGGTTGTCATTGCCCAGAGCTGCGACAAGAATTTTGGCGTTTATCGCGACCGCGTCGGCTCGCTGTTCCTCAAGACCAACACCACCAACCAGACCAGGCGAGCGATGGAGCATGTCGTGCAGATCGCCCGCGAAATGTGGTCGATGCCGCCCGATCATGGCGCGGCCGCGGTTCGGATCGTTCTCGACACGCCGGAACTGCGAGCCGACTGGGATGTCGAGGTTGGGGAGATGCGCGACCGGATCAACAGCATCCGCTCGAAGATTGCCGCGGCCGATCCCCGCCTCGCCTTTATTGGCGGGCAGTTTGGCATGTTCTCGATGCTGCCGATCAGCCTGGAGCAGGTGGTGCGCCTGCGCGAGCAGCATGCAATCTACATGGCTGATAGCGGCCGCTTCAATGTCATCGGCATGGCCGATGCCGCGGTCGATCGATTCATTGCCGCGGTTGTCGAGGCGATGAATGGATGATGTGATGGCCGCCGAACCGGAGTCCGATTTTAGGGCCGAGGCCGGCGTGGATTGGGCCGAAGTTGCGCGCCTGGTCCTGACGAGCAGGGCGATGGACGAGCTGGAGGAGACTCGGCTCGTCCCGGAAAAGAAGGTCCTCTATCAATTTTCGGCCCGCGGTCACGACATGGCGCAGGTCATCCTCGGCCTGCATTTGAAGGACGGCGATGCCGCCTGCGGCTACTACCGCTCGCGGCCAATGCTGCTCGCGCTTGGGGTCCCGTTGGCCGATGCGCTGGGATCCGGAATGGGCCGCGCAGGCGGATACTCCGACGGCCGCGATATCGGCGTGGTGTTCAACTATCCCAATCCGGGGGGTGCCCATGCGCTGCCAATGTGCGGTGGGGTGGGGGCGCAATATACGCCGGCGGCCGGTTGGGCCCAGGCGATTGCTTATAAGGCCAAGATTCTCGGCGAGAAGAGCGATGCCATTGCCGTGGTGCTCGGCGGCGACGCGAGCTGCGCCACCGGCGGATTTTGGTCCGCGCTAACAATTGCAACTACGCAATCTTTGCCATTGCTATTTTACATCGAGGACAATGGCTACGGCATCTCGGTGCCGTCCGAATATCAAACTCCGGGACGGGATATCGCGGCCAATCTCGCCAGCTTCCGGAACCTGGCGATCTGGAACGGGGATGGCACCGACCCGACCGAAGCGGCGCGGCTGATCGCCGACGCGATCGGCCATGTTCGGAGCCGTAAGGGGCCGGCCTTGATCCGGCTGACAGTACCGCGGCTCGAAGGGCACAGCTTCCAGGATACGCAGACCTACAAGTCGAAAGAGACGGTCAAGGCCGAATGGGCGCGCGATCCGCTTCCGAAGCTACGCGCCCACGCTCCCGATCTCGACTGGGGCCTGATCGAAGCCGGCGCCGAGCAGGAAGTGGAAGCCGCACGGGCCGAGGCCGAGGCGCGCGCCGTGTCCAGCCCCGATCGCGTCAGCGACCATATCTTCTTCCAGGGCGAGCCGAGCGGGGTTGGCGGCGGAGCCGGGCTAAGCCTCAAAGGAACGACCGAAGAACCGAAACCCGATGGCCAGCGGATCAACATGGTCACTGCCATCCGCCGGGTGCTCGATCAGGAGTTGGAATCGAACCCGCGCGTCTTGGTGTTCGGCGAAGATGTTGGGCCAAAGGGCGGGGTACATGCGGTGACGCTCGGCCTGCAGGAAAAGTTCGGCGTCGATCGCGTATTCGATACCTCATTGAACGAAGAAGGAATTGTGGGGCGTGCAGTCGGCATGGCGCTGGCCGGGTTGATGCCGGTGCCGGAAATCCAGTTCCGCAAATATGCCGAGCCGGCGACCGAGCAGATCAATGATTGCGGGACGATGCGGTGGCGCACCGCCAACCGCTTCTCGGCGCCGATGGTGCTGCGCATCCCCGGCGGCTTCTTCAAATGCGGCGACCCGTGGCACAGCCAGACCAATGAAGTGCAGTTCGTTCACAATCCGGGCTGGAAGGTGGCGGTGCCGAGCAATGCCGAGGATGCGGTCGGGCTGCTTCGCGCGTCCTTGCGCGGCCATGACCCGGTGATCTTTTTCGAACATCGCGCGATGCTCGACGACGCCTGGGCGCGCCGGCCTTGGCCGGGGGACAAGTTCGTCCTGCCATTTGGCAAGTCGAAGAAGACGCGACAGGGAGACAGGATCACGATCGTGACCTGGGGTGCGATGGTGCCGCGCTGCGAAGCCGCAGCGGAAGGCATCAGCGCCGACGTCATCGATCTGCGTACGCTGATGCCGTGGGACGGCGAGACGGTTCTGGACAGCGTTCGCAGGACTCGACGCTGCCTGATCGTCCATGAGGACCTCCGGACCGGCGGCTTCGGCGCCGAAATTGCGGCAGTGGTCGCCGACGAGGCCTTTCTCGATCTCGACGCGCCCATCGCCCGAGTGACCATGCCCGACGTGCCGAGCCCGCATCATCCCGAGCTGCTCGAATGGGCAGTGCCGTCGGTCGAGCGCATCCGCGCCGAGATCGACCGGCTGGTGGGGTTCTAAATGATCGAGGTCAGAGTTCCCGACGAGCAGGAGGGCACCAGGGCGGTCGTTCGCGCGTGGCTGAAGAAGGTGGGCGAGGCGGTGGCGGTCAATGACCCGCTTGTGGAGCTGGAAACAGACAAGGTCACGCAGGAAGTGCCGGCGCCTGCGACCGGCGTGCTCACTGAAATTCTCTTGAACACGGACGATGAGGCGGAGCCGGGTGCAGTGCTGGCGAGGATTGAAGCAGGCGTTAACGAGTCTCTCTCGCTTGCTGAGACACCCGCCAGTTCCCCGGCGGAGGCCGGGGCCCAGGGCGCTGCCCCAGCAGCGCCTATCGGCGCTCCTGGACCCCGGCCTTCGCCGGAGAACGGTGAGGTCGAGACTCGACTGAGCCCCTCTGTCCGCCGCGCCTTGCTCCAGCACAATATCGACCCGTCCCGCATTCAGGGCACCGGTCGCGACGGCCGCATCACCCGCGACGACGTCGATCGGGCGGTTGCCTCAGCGACCACTGTCAGCGCTGGCGACACTGCAACCGCCCAGCCGCGCCATTTCGCAGGCGGCGACATCCCGCATGACCGGATGCGGCTCAAGATCGCCGAGAATATGGTCCGCGCCGTCAGCGAGGCGCCGCATGTCACTGCACTGTTCGAAGCCGATTTCTCGGCCATCGCCGCGCACAAGGCGGCGATGGCGGCGAAAGGCATCAAGCTCAGCTACACCGCATATCTGATCAAGGCCGCCGCCGAGGCGATGGCGGTCGCTCCCGCGATCAATGGCCGGTGGGAAAAGGATCGCATCGCCGTTTCGCAGGCGATCAATATCGGCGTTGGCACCGCGCTCGGCGAGAAGGGGCTGGTGGTACCGGTGGTCAAGGACGCCGGCGCGCTCAGCCTGGAGGAGATCGGCCGCAAGCTCGATGACCTCACGGGCCGCGCTCAAACGGGAAGCCTCACCGCTGCCGATGTGTCGGGCGGCAGCTTCACCATCTCCAACCATGGCGTGTCGGGCAGCCTGCTCGCCGCGCCGATCATCCTCCACGCCGGCCAGGCGGCGATCCTCGGCGTCGGCAAATTGGAGAAGCGCGTCGTAGTGCGGGAGGTGAACGGCCAGGAGGCAATCCTCATCCGGCCAATGGCCTATGTCACACTGACGATCGACCACCGCGTGGTCGACGGCCACCAGACCAACGCCTGGCTGACGCGCTTCGTCGAGGTTCTGGAGAGCTGGCCGGCGGCCTAACGGCCAATCGATCATTGCCACTGCGGAACAGTTGGCCTGAATATGCGCTTTTCTGCCTGGAGAGCAGATTTGGCTGACCCCTCAATCAAGCGCGCGGACGACCGAGCTCTGGTTCGCCGGACCTTGATCGTGCTGGCGCTGGTGGCGTTGGCAGTCCTTTTTTGGGAGCTCCGCAACCTGCTGCTGATGCTGTTTGGCGCCGTGGTGGTCGCCACGGTTTTCCGGGCGCTGGCCGACCGCATCTGCAAGCTCACCAAGGTCCGCGAGGGCCTTGCTGTCGCCATATCGATCATCCTGGTACTCGGTGCGCTTGGCGGGCTGATCGCCCTGTTCGGCGCGCACCTTCTTCAGCAGGTGCAGACGCTTGGCCAAACTCTGCCCGTGGCATGGCAATCGTTTGAGCAACGCGTCGGCGATCTTGGCCTTGGCGACCAGCTCCGTCGACTGGCCGAAGGGGTCCGCGAGTCGAGCGGCTCGTTCGCGAATCTCAGCCGGGCCGTGATGTCGGTCGGCAATGCGATTGCGGAAATTCTGATCGTGCTATTCGGCGGAATTTATCTTGCTGCCCAACCGCGCGTCTACAAGGGCGGGGTCATCAAGCTCATTCCCGCGGCCAAGCGGCCATTGGTTGCCGAGGCGATGGACGAATCCGAAACCGCCCTCCGGCTGTGGTTGAAGGGGCAGCTGATCGCCATGGTGGCAGTGGGGCTCCTCACCGGCATCGGCCTCTGGCTGCTCGGGCTGCCCTCCGCGCTCGTCCTCGGGCTATTGGCGGGCCTGCTCGAATTCGTGCCGTTCCTGGGGCCGATCCTGTCGGCCGTTCCGGCGATTCTGCTGGCACTTGCGGTCAGCCCGGATCTCGCCCTGGCGGTGCTCGTGCTTTACGTCGCCGTCCAGCAGTTCGAAGGCTATGTGATCACCCCGCTGGTGCAGCAATATGCGGTCGAGCTGCCCGGCATGATCCTGCTCTTTTCGCTGCTAGGGTTCGGAATCCTGTTCGGCACGCTTGGCGTCATCCTGGCGGCGCCGCTGACCGTGGTCTGCTATGTCTTGGTCAAAAGGCTTTACGTTATCGAGGCGTTGCACACCCCAACGCCGATTCCCGGTGAAAAGGAGTAGATCCCGAGTTCCTTGCTTCAGCGCTGTGTGGGAACTGAGGAAATGGCGCACCCGACATGAATATGATGGGCACTCAACTCATTGGGAAATTTCCGTGCCATTAGTCAAGTGACGGCCGCTATGGCCCCATTGCCGTCAAATGACCATTTGCCATTGGCCTACGCTCAACCCTTTCGCCCTCGCTTGGACGGCGACTTCGCCGCGGTTTTCCCTTTGCTGGCAGTGGCTGCTTTTGTTCTAGCGGTCGCGGCACGTTTCGAGTTGGCGGGGGTGACAGCTTTCGATCGTGCCGCAGCGGTCGCCTTTGAGGCATTGGCGGCAGCCTTGAGCGATGCGCTTTCCTGTTTGATCCGGCTCTCGATCTCCCTAGCTTCGCTTTTCAGCTGTTCGATCTGGGATTCGATGCTGGCAACATAATTCTGCTTCGATCGCTCCAACCCATCGATGCGTTCTGCAATTCGCGTCGCCCGAGCCTTGAGAAGTTCGACCGGCTCGCTCATCACCAATTTGTCGAGGCCCCTCAGCTTGAGAGCCTCCTCGACTCCGCCGAGCAATTCTTCCTGCCCTTTTGCTAGTTCCTCGAGGTCCATCGAAGCCTCCTTACGCGGTGAAGTTAAAATCGGATTGGGGAGTCGGGAACCCACCAGTCGGCGGGCGGTCAAGAACGCCGCCGGTCGAGAAATTGCCCAGGAATGGCCCCGACATTTGGCCGAGATAGTACGAAGGGAACAAGCGCGTGGTGGCCTTCACCTGGTTACCGGACACGGTGCAGTGTCTGCCTGTCAGCCAGACGCTCGCCGCTGGTGTATTCGGCATACCGTTCCAATGACGAAAATAGTTGCCGGTGAAGATCACCCGCTCGAATCGCATGAAGCCGATGGCGCCAATCGGCACTTCCAACAATTCGACCAGCGCCTTGGACCCTACGCCGGTGAACTTGTTGTTGGAAATTTGTACTGGATAGCCTTCGACCATCGCAAACCCACCGAAATTCAGCACATATTCTTTTTCGCCAAGCAACAGCAGTGCGCGGTCTTCATCGGTGACCTTACGGTCCAGCGGATTGCCGTAGCTGATCGTGTTGCTTTCAATCCGCGCCTCGCGAACGACGTAGCCGAAAATTCCGACCGCCATCGACGGCACCGGGGGGTTCGGTGCCATCGACAAACCAGTATCGTAAATCTCGTTGCTCTCGACGTGCCACTCTCCATAGATGCCGAACGCCTCGATCGACATCCCGAGATTTGCGCCCGACCCGCAGCGGAAGATCTTGTTGCCGGACAATTCGCAGCGGCCCGTGATCGCCCGGACATTGATTGCCGACCGTTCGGTGCCACGGATGATGTTTCCGTTGAACACCGGTGATTCTTCGCCACGGGCGTCAATTCCACGAAGGCCCCCCTCGATCTGGTTATCCTCGATGCGATTCCGTTCGCCGTCGCGAGCCAGAATGCCTGCAACGGGAGCGACGATCATGTTGCCGGCGATCCGGCAATCCTGACAATTGCTCAGCAAAAAGCCGACCCCGAACTTCATGCTGTTTCGACCGAGCAAATTTCCCTCGGCGATGACGCGCGCGACTTCGCTGAGGACGACGCCTTGCTGGGAGCCGTCCACAACGTTGTCAGTGATTACGACCCGCTCCAATGCCTTGAAGAGGATCCCTTGTCGGAACCCGGCCGAAATGGCCACGGACCGTCCGACCAGCTCGACATGGGATTCGATGAAGTTCTCGCTCACGGTCGATCCGTTCCCGCAAGTTCGAATTCCCGTCACCACGCCACCCTCATGCCGAATTTGATTAGCCAGGATCAGCGAGGAATCGGCCGCGACGTCGATGCCGTATGCGGGGCTCTGCGTCCGGGACTCAGCGAGGAAAATGCGATTGCAGGATATGCGAGAGTAGAGTGCTCGGGAGACCGGCACATCGTTGTTCATGTCGCGAACGACGATGCCGTTGATAGCGGAGGCGATGCTGTTTCCCTCGGCGATCAGCGGACCCGACATTCGATCGGCCAGGATCGCAACGTTGGTCGGAATATGCGATGCCGGGTCGGCCAGAAGGAAATCGCAATCGGTAATCCGGATTTCTCCGCTATTCTCCAGTTTGATGCCCATAACCGGCCGGGCGAAGTGACAGCCTGACACGGTCAGCTCGCTGACCAATGCGGCCCTAAGGCCAATGCTCTCCGGGCCTCGGCCGAAGCTCTCGATTCGGCAGTCGTCGATCACCACGTCTTCCGACTTGCCGACAAACAGAACCGGTTGTTGCGCGGCCTCTCCCTGCTGGAACCAAATCGTCATGACCCGGACATGATTGCAGCCGAGCACTTCAAGCAGACCGGTGCCGCTCCGGTTGAAGACGTTGGCCCCAAGACTTTCGCCGTGAAGAGTCACATTCGGATTCTTGATCAGGATCGGCCGATCTATGAGATGCTGCCCGACCTTGAGGCAGACGCATCCTCCCTCCTTGGGAAGCTTGTCGACCGCGTCCTGGATCAAGTTCGTTCCCGGCGGGACGACAATCGTGCAACAACCTTTCGACCGAGGCTTGGGCCGGCAGTCCACCGGCTGGCCACCCGCGGGGATGGCGGCGAGTTGAAGATACTGGTGCCGAATGCCGCGTGGAGGCGCTTGGTTGAGCTTTTCAACGGAGGCGTCCGCGGTCCGGGCGGCGAACACCCAGTAATCGCCAACATTGAACGAACCGCCCGGCGTCGCCGTGGAGAAGCTTACCTGGACCCCATCCTCGAGATCGATCGGTCCGGCGCCAGTGGTCATCAGCCCGTCGGCGTCCAGCGCATTCAACGGTGCATTCTGGTCCCAGCGCTGGATGCGAGTGTTGCGTTCGACAATTTCAGCCGGGGTGGCGCCGAAGGGTCGACCACTCGCAGGGATGGCATGGTCAAGCATAACGACTCTCGCGGCTTCGTCGATGTCGACGATCCGCGCCATTTCTCCTGACTCATTGTAAAGGTCGCGGTGATCGTCGGTAACGGTGACCCAGTCGTCGATGCGCAGTTTGAGCACTTCATCGCGGTCCAGGCGGTCGACTGAAGCGAAGCTTGACGTGCCGGCCACGGCGATGTCTTTGACGCGCGAGACGATGGAGCCGTTGTCGCGAGACCATTTGAATAGGGCCGTGCCTAACGGGCCTGCCTTTTGAATTTCGACGCGGTAGCAGCGATTTTCTATTCCGCGATAGCCCGACTTGGGTGGCAGGATGCAGGGATCATCCGGTGCCGGTGGAGCGACGGCCGACGTCGTCAGTCGCCCGCTGGAGGGTGGAAACAGCGCATCTAGATCGACGCCGCAAGTTGCGCTCACGCCTCGCTGCTCGCGAATCTTGACTTGCCAGACCTGCTGCACTCGGGTCGTAGTGTCGACGCCGCCCAAGGCGACGTCCAGCAAGGCAAGGTCCTCGGCCCAGGTCACCTCGCGTTCCCACAGGTCAAGGTAAACGATCGTATCGATCGCATTATTGAAGGCGGGGGGCTGGGGGAGCATGGGGAGGAACGGCTGCTTTAAATAGGTGATGCCTTCGTCGGGAAAGATTTCCGCGAGCCGTCCTTCGACATAGATTCTTCCCGGCTGGATCGAGAGGTCACCGCCGCCGGCTAGTCCGATCAGGAAGGCATCCGGCGTGGTCAGTTCCGGCAGCCAGGCCGGCCCGCCGGAATCCAGCGACAAGAGGCGAGTCCGTTCACGCTGAAGGTCGGCCTGTTCATTCCAGTCAGCGTCCAGCTGGACCCGCCCCTGCTGCATCTGGACCGCAGCAAAGCGCTTCTTCGGGTTGTACGTGAAGCGCGTATGGTCGCCGGACATCAGATTGCCCCTTTCATCACGTTACCGGGATCAGTCCCGCATCAAGCCCAAACGGCAGATATTCCTGAAGCCGAAGCCTAAGATTGGCCGCCCGCTGAGGTTGTTTCAGATGACACCAGGCTCCCATTTCGGAGCCGTCTTCCGCCCCCGTCGCAACTTCTTCGGCAACATGGCGATGGAGCTGGAGATAGGCCGGCTGCCCGTACGCCTCGCTGCTGTATTCGGGTTGCACTCGGGCCGCGATCTGCTGCCGCAGCAACAGGACCTCGGCCGGCGTCAGCGCCGGCGCCACCTCGAGCGCCTTGCTCACCGCAAGGTCGGGCTGGCATCGATAGCGGCGCGGTGTCAGCGATGCTTCCGGAACATAGCTGAAGCGCATGCATCCGGTCTGCTGGCGCTCAACCAGGACCAGCCCATCGAATATGCTGTTGCTTCCGAGATCGATCTGCCGCGCCCGGACCGGCCCGCGAAGCGTGGACCGTTCGATCCGCGCGGGCGCGCCATAGCTGTTGGCGGCCGGACCCGCCACTGCGGCGATGCCCGATCCGTCAACAATGGAATCCAGCAACACCAGGCGTTCCGCGTGTGCCGGAATGCGCAACGCCCCGAGCACGGCAAAGGCGGCCAGGAGGTTCAGCTCGGTGTTGGCAGGACTTCCGTCGGCCCGCTTTTCCGCGACGGTGATGCTCGGCTTGACCGGCGGAACCGGCTGGGGCGGCGCGGCAGGATCAGGGACCGCGATCGATCCGGCCGGCACCAATGTCGAATGGATGATCCGCAGTTCGCCAAGCGAGCCCGTAATTTCCACGCGGCCTTCGATCAACAGCCCGCCAAGCGTCACGCTCGACTCGTCATGTTCCCCGGTGATTGCGAGCGGGCGCGGCAGGATCAGATGGGGCCGCATGCGATCCGCTGCTTCAAGCGCGATAAAGCGGCCATCGGCGGGCTCGATGCTCAAGCCCTCGCTGTAGGTCCGGTTATCCTGAATGCGGATGATGCAGTTGGGCTTTCCCCGATTGGACCATTCCGCGAGTGCCGCGCCGATCGTCGCAAATGTTGCAGGCGCTCCCGAACCGTCGACATTCAGAATCACGCAGTCGGGAGGCGACTTGATCAGCCATGCGCGCCGCCGATAGGGCCCGCCGCCGAGGTCCCCTGGAAAACCGTGGTGGAAATAGACCGTGACCTCACCGGCGGGGAGCAGGCCGGGGCCAAGCGCGATCCGGCCGGTCGCGACGTCCAACGCCACCCGATGTCCTGATGGCTGATCCCACTTGTCTAGATTCCGGCACCGGATCCGGGACAGCGGAACCGGAGTTCCGTCGACGAAGATCATCATCGAGCGCCCTTCGGCGAGCACCATTCCGGGCGACGGATCAAACAGACCGTAATATTCGGAGAAGTCCGGCAAGGTCGGTTGGCTCAACGCGCGCCGCAAGTCGCCATGGAAGGTCGGACGGGAAATCGCCTGGGGGATGTGCTCGCGCTCAGTGAGGCCTGTCTCCCGGTCCTCGCGCCGTCGTGCGGAAAAGAGCGGCGCGTCCTGACCCAACGGGCTGAAACGCCAGCGGTAATCACCCGCGGCACCCTGCCGCCGCGCATCGATCGCTTCCATTCGATGGGATTGGAGCCGCCACAGGAAGATGCCGATGTTGCGGATATTGTGCCAGCCTTCGTCGACACCGATCGGCCGAACGTCGACGGACCGGTGGAATGGATCAAAGGCACCGCCTAGCTGGTCCAAGCGCTCGACCGACCGCAGCTCGGCAGTCTGCGGTTCCATTCTCACATGGTTGCGAACCCACTGGCTCCATTGCAGGCACTGGAAGAATTCGACGACATGCGCGGGCCAACCGGTGACGTCACGAGCCAGCTCCTCCAGCATTGGGACCGTGCCCTTGCGCCGGCGATAGTAGATGGTCTTCGCAACGTCCGCGCGATTTCCGAGACCGACAACAGGCTTGAACGAAGGTCCGGTCAGGCCACCGAAAATTTCGGATGCATCGTCACCGTCCCGGATCCGGCTTTCGTCAAACAGCGGCGACGATCCGACCAGGTCCCCGAGGTAGGGGATGGCCCAGGGCTCGCAGGTTTCGATGAAGGCATCGTGCATCAGTTGGACGATGTCGGCATCGAGGGCATCGGCCTGTTGCTCGATGACTCTCAACAGCGCCTGCAGTGGTCCCGGCGGATCGTCGTCCTTGATGCGGCTGGGGCCATCGAGCTCGCGGATATAGCTCGGCAGCAGGTGGAACAGCTTGTCGCTCGCACGGGTCGAGTAGCTGCTCATAATGCCTCCACCACCGTGAGCGCTATGTCGTTCGGGCTTTCGAAGAACGCCTGTTCGGCCGGTAATGCGATCGCGTTCGGGTCCAGCGCGATGCCTGCCAGTGCCAGCGGGTCGAGTGACGACGACTCCGGCCGCGGCCGCGCATCAAAAATTCGAACATGTTGCTGAACCGGCTTGCTGGTTGCTCCTCGCTTCAGCAACTGCGGAGCGGTCCAGCTTTCAGTGCCCTTGATTTGGAACCGATCGACATCGACGCCTCTGACGCCGGTCGCGGATTGAAGGGCGGTAATGACTTCACTGAGGTGAAGCGCCTTGCCAAGCGGCTGGACGTCAAAAGCGACCGCATCCAGCAGCGCCGAGCGTGCCGCGGCTTCCACCTGCTCGGCCGAATATGCCGGTTCCCGAAGGAGTTTGGCTTGCACGACGATGGGCACGCGCCAAAGATTGCCGATGATGAGCAATCGGGTTGGGTCCCGTGCGGTTCCCAGGGCTTCGAACAGCGTCTTCATCGCGGCAGGCGAAAGCCGCGCACCCGACTCTCCCGCTACCGTCAGCTGGATGGCTTGCTCTGCGTTCAGCCAGGCCCATGTTGCGCGTGCCCGGGAAACCAGCCCAGTGCGGCGCGCAATGTCTTCGAAATCACCAAGAGATATCGCCCGTCCGAACGTCCGCACGGTGACAGGCGCGGCGCGGCGCGCATCATCGATTGTTTCCGGATCCTTGCCGCCGTCCGCCGCGAGAGGATTGCTGACTGCCGAAAGACCGGGCGGGCGCTCGAGCAATGTTGTCAACTGATCGGCGCGAACGCGGCCCGCGACGCCTAGTCCTGCCCGATATCGGGCGCTGATGTTGCTCGCACCACTCGGAGTTCGCGCCCCGGTGCGTCCGTCTCCGAACGAAATGGTGGTAAAGCCGTCGTCGTCGTCGCGCAGCGTATATATCCGGTCCGTCGGACGACGACCAAAAAACGACGTGGCTTCCTCCCAGAGCTCTCCGTTCAAGCGCACCGTAATGGCGCTACGAGGAGCGATCCCCATTCCCGTCGGAATGCGAGTCAGACCCTTCTTTCGAAGGCGGAAACTCTGGAACAGCTGCGCGGCATCGCCATGACCGAGTACTTCCTCCGGCTGCGTCTCACCGTGGCTGGCGGGGGCGATGTTGCCGTTCAGGCTAGGGGCGGCGACCGGAGACCCGACCGGCGGAGAGAATCCGATTTCGATATGGCGAATTCCATCCTTGCCTGCCGGCAGCTGCTTGATGCTGCCAATGGTAGCCATTTGGCGAAACTGGCCGTCGGCAATGGCGATGTTTTGCTTTTGCATCAGCTGCTCGGGACGGTCGAGGTGGTCGCTCCGGATCAGGGCCGTGCCACCGGAAAACAATTCCGGATAGACATAGGCGCGTGGCACGATTGACTGCGGATCCAGTTCAAAAATGCGCGTTGCGCGCCTGTCGTTTATGCGCGGCAGGCCCACGGTGGGCGTAAATACACTGTCGCCAGCGATGGGGATGACGGGCGAAATCTCGACCCAGGTCACGGAATCCGAACTCGGCCCAACCGATGCCGGACGATCCTCGGTGGATCGCACCATCGCAAACGAATATCGCGGTTTGGTGCCCGAGCCTAAGTCGAAGAGCAGGAGCGCGCCTCGCTTCAAATCGTCAATCTTGCTCTCCAGCGGATAGCGCGTCAGGCCGGGGCCGAAACTGGTAACTGACTTGCGTGTGACCCAACGTTTCGCTGGGGCGACGTTGGGATCGGCATCGTACCAAGGGTAGCTGTCAGGAACATCGTGCCCGAAAAAGCGCAATTGCCGAAGGACCCTGAAGCCGACCGAGCCGCTTCCCCCAATGGAAACCGCATCGGCAATCGATAGATATTCGCCATCGGCCCGTTGCTCGACCCCTTGGACTTCTTGCAGTTCAAGCGTGTCATCACCGACGATGGCAATGCGATCGCCTGTGAGCAGCGGGCTGGGACGGGCGAGGATCGGAAACAAGGTCCTGCCATGCGCAAAGGGCGGAATGGGTTTGGGACGCCCGAACAACGGAAGAGCGTTCAACCGCGCGTCGGCGTTGATTTGTGCAGTCGTTTCGAAAATCTGCGGAAGCTCGTCCTGGCCCGGGACGCTCATCACCTTAAGTCCTTCGGGAATTCGGACCGAGCTTCCCTGATCGAGCCTGAAACTGAGCATGGTCGTGGCGGCGCTGCCTGGATTGAGGCGGTAACCGATGAGACGCACAAGCCGGAGCAATGAATCGCGATCCCGAACGGTTCTGATGTAGAACTCGTTGACGAAGCGCTCGCTATAGAAAGTCAGGACATCGGCAACCGCGGCGAACAGGTCCACGAACATGATCGCATAATCGCCATCCTCCCGGGTCGTGAGGGAAGCCAGCGCGACCCGTGTCTCTGCGGGCCAGCGAGGGTCGTCGAATTTGGCGGGATTTGGCGGACCGGATCCGATCGCTTCGATCATCGCCTGCCTGAACGTGGCGTAGGTGCCAATTCGCCATTGGATATTTCTTAGCCCCGGACGATTCAGGATTATGGCAGGGGCAGGCGACTGCCGAGGGTGGCAACAGAAGCAAAAAGCAGATGAGGGTGCGATGGCCATGTTATAGCCCCCCCACCGCAGTCAGGCGCAGCACGCCGAATTCCGGCTGGTTGCGGTCATTATCGAGGCGGACAATTTCCTGGGTGCTCATCGGCACGAGACCGCGGTCAAGCTCTCCATTGGGCAATTCCCAATAGCGTTTCATGACCTGAATTCGGGCGGATTCGACACCATCCAGCGATTGCAGCAACGCATAGAGGCGGCTGGCCAATAGGGGCTCGCCAAAGCAAAAATTGCTGGGGTGGAAAAAGCCGGTTGCTCCGCCAGGCAGGCGCCCATTGGACAAGGCATTCATTGCCACTTCGAGCACGTCGCCACGAAAATGGCCGGGCGCGATACACAGCTGGATCTCCAATTCCACCGGAACATAGTTGGCGGCGCGAACGATCAGATCGTATCCGGCGAGCCGGAAACGGCCCAGCCAGGCGGAAATCGCCTCCGCAAATTCCGGCCGCAGCGCGGCGCCCCCGCCCGCAAGCCGTTCCAGCGCGGCCGGGTCATCGGGATGGATGGCCACGACCACGGTGTGCCAACTGCCGGTCCAGCGGAAGCTGGCCTTCGCCGCGGCCACGCCCGGGAACAGCATGGCGGCGCCGGCATAATCCTGTTCGGTGACGGCGCGGAATGTCTGATTGAGAAACGCCTCGGGAGCGACCTGGCGCACCTGTTCGATCGTTTGCGGATCGACACCACCAGTCGCTGCTAGGGGCTGGCGCAGCAAATCGATTGTCGGAAATGTTACAGGCCCGGCATTGGGATTGGCCGGGTCGACCAGATCGGCAGCGTCGGGCACGACCACATGGATAAGGGCACCGGCGCCAAGATTGCCCTTGCGGCCATTGCCGATCCGGTATCTGGCTTCGGCGGCGATCGGTTCGCCCACGCGGCGGCCATATTGATCGTCGCCGAAACGCAGCCGGGCCAGGCCGTCATTGCCCGGCTCAGCGACGAAGTGGGCATCGTAGACTGAGCTGCCGATAAGTGTGTTCACAGGTCGGAACAGTTCCGTAGACTGGCCGATCCAATCATATTTCACGGTGACCGCCGGCATCACCTCCTGCGGCGGCCGATCCAGATCATGCCGGCCGGTGGCCAGTCTTCCGTCCGCGGCATAAACTGGGTCCTCCGGCATCGCCTGGAAGGTGAGCGGGCCTTCGTCCAGCGGTTGGATGTCGATCGGCCATCGCCCCACGCCGGTCTCTATCGGTAGCAACTCATGGCGAGCATCGGTCGGATTGGGCCAGCGCCGCACGACTGTACGACCATGATCGGCCGGGGCCACATTGCCGCGCGCGATGGTGATTTGCGCGATCAGCTGCCTGGTCTCGGGCAATTCCGCCGACAGGCAGAATGAAAAGCGGGTGGAATCCGCTTCGTGCCATTTCAGGCGGAGTAGCGGCAGCTTCGGGTCCGCCGCGCCCGCCGGGGTCAGTTCGCCGCCAACCAGCAGTTTGCGGAATGCTGGATCGGACGTCTGCTCGACTTCGTCAATTCTGACGATCTGTCGGTTGCGCGGGTCGGCGTCGGCAGCAAGGCCGGTCCTCGGTCCAAGCACCTCTTCCAGGAGCAGATATTCTCCGACCTCGAAATCCGGCATGGTCGCCAGCAAGTCCGCGCCTTGCTTGCGCGTGGCATAGAACCACGCCTGGCGGCTGCCCTTGGCGAGGCAGCATGCCGCGTCGCCCCAGTCATGGATGTTCAGCAGGTTGCGCGATTGAATGACTCGAACCGGAGCGGCGGTTTCAAATACGGTACAGCTGGCGAAGGCGGGATCGTTGTCGAGATCCGCCGTGCCGGCAGCGATGACCGTGCCTGGCGCGGCGTCCTGCCCTTTCAGCGGGGTCAGGATGCGGGTCAGCAGCTTGGTTCCGGCCGGAACGATGCCATTGCCACGACCGCCATCGAACTGCACGAAGCCGTTCGAATTGCGGCCATTGTGCATGGCATAGTCGATCAGTCGGGCATGACGGGCGGCCGAGGTTCGATCGCGGCAGGTGTCGAAAAACGCCTCGGTGATCGCGGCGTCCTGGAAATAGCTGAGATAATCCCCGACATAGGCAAAGAGCTCGATCAACGTGACGCCGAGATCTGCTGGGCTTTTATCGATGAAATCGGGGTTGAGCTGAGGCGCAAGATCCATCATCAGCCGCCGGAAGCTCTGATAGTCCTTGGCTAGGTAATCGAGAGCCGGTTCGACGAAATCCGCGGGTTCGCAATCGTCGCGCGGCCGGCAATCGAAATCGTTGCGGCATCCAGGCCGGAAGCTGAACGCGGCCTCGGAGCGCTCATCGTCGATCGCCGCATCGTCGACCCTGATCCAATAGGTCGACAGGTCGCCCTCTTTGTTGGCGAACACGACGAAGCGACTGGGGTCGGCCATGACTTCCACCGACCGCACGCCAACCTCGACGATGCGCACTCCGCCGTCGATGCGGAACGCGGCAGAGTTTGCGGCAAGCGACGCCGCCGGCGGCTTCAGGAACTGGATCTCGATCCGGAACTGTTTTCCGGCGGCCTGCGCGGCGGCAGAGGAGTCGCGCCGATATTCGACATAATCAATGCCGTTGAGCGGGTGGCTCGGCGCTGCCAAAATGGCATTGCGGCGCTCGTCGGCGCACCACATCGGCTCTTCGCGCGAGATCATGAGGGGATTACCCGATCGAAGATCTTTTCGCGGCGTTCGCCAGTCGCGGTCAGGCGGTAGACGATCTTGATGTTGAGCGTCGAATCCTCCGCCCAGCTATCCACTTGTTCAATATGGATGAGGTCGCCAAGCCAGCGCAGCAGGGCTCCTTGCACCATATGCTGCGTGGTTGCCGCCACGGCATCGCTCAGCGGAGCGAAAACCAGCTGTTTCACGCCGCACCCGAAGTCGAGCCGGTTGACCCGTTCCCCGGGGGCAGTGAACAGGACCAAGCGAATGAGGTCGTCGACATGGTCTTCCACGTCCGCGGTCGCGGTGCGGCTGCGCGCGTTCCAGCCGAAGGGAACGTCTAGACTGGCATTCATGACCAGCTCACCTTCACCGTTGTGGTGGCGGTGACGGTGGTGGAGCCAAGCATGAACTGGACGACGATGCTCGACTCGTTCTTCTCCAGATGCTCGACTACGCCGCGTGCGATGGCCACGAACAGGCGCCGCCGATCCCGCGTTTCCTTGGAACTATCCATGGGCAGGCCCGGCAGCCCATCGCCGATCAGCATTGCGTCAAGCTGGTCCTCGATGGCCTCGGCCATCGAACTCCCAAAATCATCGAGCGAGCCTGGCTTGATCGGCATCAAAGCTACTCCAGAAATACCTTTTTCGAATTGAGGGAAATCGGTGGCGGGGCCATTGGCGCAACCGGCGGCGCGGGCGTCACCGGTAGAATGCCCAGGGCCATTTCGCCCGGGTGGACGTGCGCGTTGAACACGGTCACCATCTGCTGGAGGTACGCCAGCAGTCGATCACCGAACACGGACGGATGAAACGCCTTCGCGCTCCCCTCGAAGACCAGCGGTGCGTCGATCACCACACGGCCGATACCCGAGATGGTGACCGCCCCTTTTTTGACATCAATGACGATGGAATTGAGGTTGACGCCGTCGGTCAGCGTCACCTTCTGCGCCTCGTCGTCCATCGCGATCGTCAGTCCGAAATCGGATCGCCAAATCTTCTGTGTCGTCTTTGGCGGGGCCACCGATGGCGGCTCGTTGGGCGCCTCGATCGCACCCCAGAAGCCGCCGACCCAGATCGGCTTCGACAATTCCCCGCCTTCAAACTCCATCCACACCCCGGATCCGATCAGCGGCACCGCGAAAAAGCCGGATTTCGGGCCCGCAACGGGGGCGCACGGCATGGCCCAGCCGGTCGTGACCCCCTGCAGGACGCCAGGGACAAAGGCCTGGATGCGCCCCTTGTTCAGGGGGTCCTGATTGTCCGACACCGTGCCATGATATTTACCATAGAAACGCTGCTGCGCGGCACCTGGCAGGATTGCGGAGTCGATGTCAGCCATGCCCCCTCCGGTTCACGTGACTGGCGCCAGCGGGTCGACGAAAATCTCAGCCCCGGTCAGCCCGATGGCGTTGCGTAACGCCTGGAAGCTCTGCACATAGCCATCGCGCGAGATGCGGTGCGAAACGCTGGTCACCAGATAGGCGCCGCTGTACTGGCGCCCGGCTCCTCGAACCATGACCGGGACCCCCGGGATCAGGGGTCGGGCAATCTTCAACCCATCAACCTGACCGCTGGCCTGGATCGATCGTCCGGATTCCGTCACGTTTGCGAGCGCGTTTAGATATTTCTCGGCGGGATTGGCTGGCCGGTCCGAAATGTCGACTTCGATTGGCGGTGGGACGACCCGGCTATGCGAAGGTTCGAGTCCCATCGGCATTTCCATCGCCGTCGGTGCAATCACCACCACCGGCGCCCGTGTGTCTTCTTCGATGCAGGTGGCGACCAGGCTCTTCGGTTTCAGCATCTGGTTGCTGACTTGAAAACTGTGCAGGTTTGTCTCGATCCCGAAATCGATCGACAGCACGCCCTGTGGCGGAAAGGACAGCATTTTAGAGACTGGCAGGAACCAGCCGACGTCATTGCCCACCACCAGCGCCGGCTGAATGAAAAGGTAGTAGCCGTGGAACGTCGCAATATCCCGGACGAACGCGTTGTCACGGACCTGCTGTGTCTTGGTTTTCTGCAGAATGGTGCGGGTCAACGGCGTCGGCGTGACGGCAGGAAGGACGGCATATCGGCTGAAAATTGCGGCAACGATCGCGCTGTCCGGAACATTGCCCCAATCGGCCGGGGCCTGCCATTGGCCCATAATCGTCCCCAACGCATCCCCTCCCACAACCTCCATGCGGGAGCTGCCAGGTTCGTTGCCGACACTCAGCTGAACATCGCGGACATAGCCGTTGATCAGAGTCAGCGGCGCGCCGAGCCCGAACGACATGCTGATCCGGATTGGCACCAGTGGCCGGAACAGGTCGAACATGATTGCATCGAAATCGCCGACGAAGTTGCGGCTGAGGTCGAAATGAAGGCGGAACATCCCCGCACCGTCGATCGATGTCTCGACCTCTATCTCGGCCAAGGCGTTGGCGGCGAATGGGGGCAGTGGCGCAAGGGCGAGCTGGACCAGGTAAAAGGAGGGCAGCAGGCCCATGGTCAGCGTTGGGCCGTCGGATCAGGGATGATGATGCGGCTGCCTACCTCGCGCGTCAGATCGGATGGCCGGATCGTTCCGTTAGCATCGCACAATCGCCAGTAAGCTTCGGGATCCTGTGCGATGTTCCAGGCGGCCGTGTCCGGCCGGTCGCCTTCCTGAACGACATATCCCGCTTGCCCGGAGGTTGCCGGGACGAACCGGATCCGCTTGTATCTGACGATCCGGCCGCCAGGTGCCGCGACTTCGCTTTCGCCAACGGATTCGTATCGGCTGCCCCGGGTAAACATGACGGCCTCAAATCGGCATCAGATCGGCGATCGCCGATGAGTTGCCAATCGCATTGACGCCTGCCAGCACCTCCTTCTGAGCGAAACTCGCCATGTAGATCCAGTAACCGGGATTGGTCAGATCAAGGTCGCGATAGGATTGGACCTTCAGACTGAGGTCCACCGCCACGCGGATCGGGTTGAGGTTCGTGTCGAACGCCTGTTCCTTCAAGGTCAGGCTCTCGACTCTCACCGGCAAGACGCGCCTTTCCCCCCAGATAAGCAGGGTCAGCGGGGCCTGTTCGGCGGCGATGAACGCCATGCCTGCCATGGCAATTGCTTCATTGGCAACAACCAGCGGAAAGGATGGGTAGAGCAGCGACTCCAGCGCGGCGATCGTGGGATGAAGGCCCATTGTCACCACCGACCCATTCTCGGCCGGCGATTCCAATTGGTCCGCGGCATCGATCTCGACCGTGAAATTCAGACTTTCATCGGGCGGGCCGGAAGTCCGTTGCGACTCGCCGCGTCCGCCGCCCTGGGCGCCCCTGAGCTTGAGGCTGCGCGACACTTCATCGGGATTATACTGGAACACGATGATCGTTGGGATGAGGGACGGCAAGCGGTAGGCGGCAAGTCCGCCCTTGCGAATTCTCGGGCTGCGCGGAAATTCCGACGGCATGCCTTCGCCCCGTTATTTATTTGCAAGCGATTGCCGCGACCCAATCGACTCGCAGCTGTTTACTTTCGTATTAGCCGTCGCATCCCACTTTCCGCAGCCAATTGCAAGCAAAGCGCCGAATCAGGACGATACTCAGCCGTTTAAGCAAGAATCAGGTCAAGTTGACAGTGACATTGAAATATGATTGGTATAGAGGTTAGCTATCTACATGGTGTACGAATAGTACAGCATTCGCGGACTTCTGTTCTGCGTTATGGTCATTTAGCGCGCTGGTGAATTCGAAGGGTCATCAGCCGATTGATCTTGCACGACCTATCCTCTCCCTAGTCTTGTGTTGTTGCAGTCTAGGCGGTTGAAGATCAAAAGGGGGACAAGAAATGCCCGCACGCCCTACTTACCCTGGTGTATATATCGAAGAGATACCGAGTGGCGTCAGAACGATTACCGGGGTGGCTACATCCACTGGGGCATTCGTCGGCAGCTTCCCCCGCGGCTTGCTCAATGAGGCGGTGCAGCTGTTCGGAATGGCGGACTTCGAACGCGAATATGGCGGCGTCAGCGCAGACAGCGAGGCGAGCTACGCGATCCAGCAGTTCTTCCTCAACGGCGGCACCGAATGCTTCGTCGTGCGTGTCACCAACCCGGGACCGCCAGCCAACCAGGCTGCGGCGGCTTCCTCTGCTGTCCTGGAAAACGGCGCCGGCGCGGATCTGTTCTCAGTCGCCGCCGGTCGCAGAGTGCGCGGCCAGTCCGCAACCAACCCCGGATCATGGGGGGACTCGCTGCGCATCGAAGTCGACTATGCGACGCGGCCGGTCACGGCGAGCGCAGACACCGACAGCCTGTTCAATATGACCGTCAGCCTCGTCCGGGTCACCGGCGACAAGACGGCGACCGTTGCCAGCGAGCGCTTCGTCAACCTCACCATGGCCGATGGACCGGACAATGTATTTGACGTGGTCAATGCTGGTTCGACCCTGGTCCAGCTGACCCCGGTCAGCTCCCTGCCGACAAGCGACCTGCGTCCGGCTGCAACCGGCACGGTGAGTGGCGACTTCCCTAAGGACAGTAAGGGACCCACGGCAGCGACGTCGATAGACATCACGCTGACCATCAATGGGTCGAACAAGACGATTACCAACATCACTGTGCCTAAGACAGTCGCGCCAAGCCGGCTGATCGATTGGGCCAATAATTTCCAGGCGGCGCTGAGGGCGGCTGCCGGCAAACTGACCAATCTGGAAGACCAGCCCTATCTGTCAGACGCCACGGTCGAATTCGTGGGGGAAAACAGCACCCTCAATCCCAGCAGGATGGTGGTGCGACTCGGCCGGAGTGCGCGGCCTTTCGACGCCACTGCAAAGATCAAATTCGCCGGCACCGATGTCGCGACCTACCGGCTCGACAGCGCCAACAAGGTGGTGGTGACCGAACAGCTATACTCCCTTGCGGGGGGCAAGGACGGATCCGCCACGATCCCGGGTGACGCCTATAAGGGCGTTCGCTCCGCCAAGACCGGCATCTATGCGCTGGAGGATGTCGATCTGTTCAACATCCTGTGCATCCCCGATGCCCCGACCCTCAGCGGCACCGACATGCGTTCGCTGTATGCAGCGGCAGAGGCCTATTGCGAGGAACGCCGCTCAATGCTGCTGCTCGACTTGCCAAGCACGGTCGTGCGCCTCGATCAGATGCAGGCGTGGTTGTCGGACAATGAGACGCTCCGCCATCCCAATGCAGCGGTCTATTTTCCTCGGACGCGAGTTCCCGACCCTCAGGCGCGCGGACGCCTGCGCAGCGTCGCATCCAGCGGCACCATCGCCGGGCTTTATGCCCGCACCGACACGCAGCGCGGAGTGTGGAAGGCGCCTGCCGGTACGGACGCCCGGCTGCGCAACGTCCAGGGACTGGATTATCTGCTGACCGACCCGGAAAATGGAGCCCTGAATCCGCTGGGGATCAATTGCCTCAGGACCTTCCCGGTATATAGCAGCATCTGTTGGGGCGCCCGCACGATGGAGGGTGCCGACCAGATCGCATCGGACTGGAAATACGTGCCTGTCCGCCGCCTGACTCTATTCCTCGAAGAAAGCCTTTATCGTGGAACCAAATGGGTCGTTTTTGAGCCAAATGACGAACCTTTATGGGCGCAAATTCGACTCAATGTGGGCGCCTTCATGCAGGATTTGTTCCGCAAGGGAGCATTCCAGGGCTCCAACGCGAGGGATGCTTATTTCGTGCGATGCGACGGGGAAACGACGACTCAGAACGACATCGACAACGGCATCGTCAATGTGGAAGTGGGCTTTGCGCCGCTGAAGCCCGCGGAATTCGTAATCCTCAAGATCCAGCAGATCGCTCGCCGCGCTGAGATTTGAAAGGGGCAGACATGACTCAGTTCGCTGTCAATCCGCGCCGCTTCGATCCCTACAAGAACTTCAAGTTCCGGGCCAAATGGGACGGGCGCTATGTCGCCGGGGTCAGCAAGGTGTCGGCGCTGAAGCGGACGACCGAAGTGGTGGAGCATCGCGAAGGTGGCGACCCCAGCACTAGCCGCAAGTCCCCCGGCAGAACCAAATATGATCCAATCACGCTGGAACGCGGCGTGACCCACGACATCGATTTCGAACAATGGGCGAACAAGGTATGGAACTTCGGATCTGGCGCCGGATCGGAAGTGTCGCTGGCAGATTTCCGCAAAGACATTATCCTGGACGTGTTCAACGAGGCGGGCCAAAAGGTGTTGTCTTACCTCCTATATCGCTGTTGGGTGTCGGAATTCCAGGCGCTGCCCGACCTGGACGCCAATGCCAATGCAGTTGCGATCCAGATGCTTCGCCTCGAATGCGAAGGGTGGGAGCGGGACTATGCCGTGACCGAGCCAGTTGAGCCCGGGTTCAACGAACCCGCCTAGTCGCGCTGGTGAGCGGCCATGGAATCTGCAAGTCAACAGCGTGAAGTTCGGATCGATCTTCCTTACGGATTGTGGAGAGGTGAGCATCCGCTCCGCCCGGTCTTGGTCCGCCCGCTCGGCGGCTGGGACGAGCTGCGGATCAGCGAGGCAGTAGAGGCAGGCCTTTCCGCCGTCCGGATCGCTACTGATACCCTGGCACGCTGCGTCATCTGCGACGGCGCTGCCTTGGGCCACGCCAACGCAGCGGCCCTTGTCATCGGTGACAGGGAAGTGCTGCTGCGGGCGATCTATGCCATTACGGTGACGCCGAAGATCTCTGCCGTGGCCCATTGCGCGGCCGGTTGTGGCGGAGCCGCGGAATTCGATGTCGACCTTCCGTCACTGATCCGCAAGCCGCCCGAAGCCGGGCCGGTCCATCGCCTGCGGCTCGGCCGCAAGCGGATCAGCATCCGCTTGCCGACCGGAGCGGATGTCGAGCGGGTGCTCGGCATGGGCACGGAAGCGGAACAGCTATTGGCTGACTGCGTGGCAGAGAAGGTCGACTCGCTCGCGCTGGTAGCCGCGGCGATTGAACGGCTCGACCCAAATGCTGAGTGTGAAATTGCCGTACCTTGCCAGGAATGTGGCGCGCTCATCCAACTCTACCTGGATGGATTTGCGCTGCTTCGAGCCGCAGTCATGGCGCACGGCGGCATCTTTCGTCAGATCGACCACCTCGCCCGGACTTATGGGTGGAGCGAGGATGAAATTCTGGCCCTGCCCCGGGCGCGCCGCCTGCGCTATTGCGCGATGGCGGACGAAGAGGTGGCCAGATGAGCGCCTTCCTGAACCGGTTGATGGCGCGAGGCACCGGGCGACCGCTGGCGGATGCGCCGCTGGTGCTGCCGATTGCAAGGCCCGTCATGCTTACGTTTGGCGAACCGGGCCTCGTCGAACAGGTGGACGAGGTGGTGATTCCCTCAGCGCCGGCCCCCCCATCACAGCCTCGGGCAGACATCCCGTCGCTTTGGTCCGAGCGGCCAGGCCAGCGGACTGTTCCGGCGGAGGCGGAACCCGAACGGCCCGCGCCAAAACCAGACGGCGCCGCCCGGCTCCCCGATCCCGATCCCCGCCGCACCATCCGAACGCTGGGGCAAGACGTCGAACCGGATGGGGAGGCGGGTCAACGCCCGCCCATGATGTCCCCCCAGTTGGTATCGGAATTGGAGGCGGCGCCGGACCAGCGCCAAGCCGACGCACCCCCCGAGACACCGGCAAGCCGCGGACCGGACGTCGTGCCCAACTGGCAGGAATTTGACCAAGAGGTGGTGGATGCGGCGGCCAAGCGCCATCTGCCGGTTGAGCCCGCGCCGCCGGACCGGCTCACATCTCGACCGGCAGGGGATGCAGCCGTGAAGCGCCTACCGGATGGACCGCTGGTGACCATCGGTCGCATCGATATTGAAGTTGCTGCCCCTCCCGCCGGCGAGGCGACGCCTCGCGCGAGCGGATTCGACAGCTATTCCCGGATCCGCAGCGGATACGATCGATAGGAATGCAATGGCGGACATCGGTGCCATTGCCGCTGTTTCACGGACGATGCGGCGGCTCGTAACCGATCGCATGGCGACAAACGGCGTGACAGTTACCCTGGCCCCGCCCGACGTGAAGGTCGGCAACGTCAACGGTCCGCGCATCAACCTTTATTTGTATCAGGTGCTGGAACATGTGCAGCTCAAGAACCAAGGCTTGCCGGGCGAAGGGAATCCGGGCCGCTATGGACATCCGCCCTTATCATTGAACCTGCGCTATCTGATGACCAGCTACGCCAGTTCCGACGATCAGCCGGATTCCGACCTCATAGCGCAGGGGCTGCTGGCGGATGCGATGCTGGTCCTGCACGACTTCGGCAGCCGGATCGACGATCTGAAGCTGGTCACCAATCGTATAGGCAGTATTGGCGATCGGCTGCTCGACAAGGATCTGCGCGGCGAACATGAACGGGTGAAGCTGATGTTGCATCCGGCTCCAGTCGATGAGATCACCAAATTATGGTCGGCCATGCCGCAGGCCAATTTTCGCCGCTCGGTCGCCTATGAAGTCACTGTCGTACAAATCGAGGGCAAGATACCGAAGCATCAGGCGCCGCCCGTGGACACGCGGCGTATCTTGGCGACGGTGTCGCGGCCACCCCAACTCAAGGAAGCCTATCTCACTCCGCCGCCGCCCCCCAACGACCATCTGCGCGTCCGGCGCGTGGCGGTCGGCGACGAAATTTCCATCGAGCATTATTCACCGAACTTCAAACGGCTTTACGTCCAGCTTGGCAAGCTCGATCCCATTCGTGTACCGCTCCCGGCCCCGGGCCCAATCAAGGTGAAAGTCCCGGATCATCAGTATCCGGTCGACCTCGATCATAGTGCTCCACGTGCGATTCCGGCGGCGAAGCGGCTGCAGCCCGGAGCAATGGAAGTTGTTCTGATTGGAGTGGTTGACGCCGAAGGAGTCGCGGGCGGGCTGGGGCGCGGCCTTCCCGTAGCCGGCGAACGGGAGGTGCGATCGAACGGTGAGCTGCTGCAACTGCTGCCGAGCGTCTCCGGAGTCAATCCGACGTCCGGCGACGACACGATCGTGTTGCAAGTGATGGGCAACCGTTTGTGGTCGGAGGATTTGCCCAGCGAAGTCATCGTCGGCGACGCCGTCATTCCCGTCCGCCTGCCACGCCCCAGCGACCCTTGGGCGGCGCCGGCACCTACCCAGGTTGAAATCCCAACGAAGTCGATCGCTGCTGCGCTGAAGCCGCGGACCAAGCCCTATGCGGTTGCAGTGCAGGTCAACGGCGCGAGGAGCCGAGAAACGACGTTCAGTTTCCGGCTGAAGCCATGAACGAGAACAGCGCCAACAGTTTCCTTGCGGCGGCGGCGGCGGATGAATCCTGGCTGGCCGCCAATGAAGACGTCATCCGGCTGGGCCTGGAATGGCTGAGCCTCCGCCTCTCTGACGGCGATGCGGCGGGGGCACGAGCGGAATATGAAGTGGCACGGTTTCGGATGATGGAGGCGGGCACGCCCGCCGCGATCGACCGCCTGTCGGCCACGTTCCTCCTTTCTCCATTTGACGAAGATGTTCTGCTGATCGCGCTGGCGCCGGCCATCGACGGCGCTTTCGCGACCCGCTTCGGTGCCGCGCAAGGCAGGCTCGCGGCCAGTCCGGCGACTCCCCACCTGGTCTCGCTGCTCCTATTTGCCAGCGACCGTATTCCCGTGTCGGCATTGCGACGGCTGGGTCCCGATGGTCCGCTCCGCGCCCACGACCTCATTTCCTTCGACGCAACGGCCGCGCTGGCTGCCACCGCCTCCATCTACTTGCCCGAACGGGTCGGCCATTATCTGTGCGGATTCGACAGTAACGAGGGCGAGCTCTGCGGACGGATCGAGCCGCTGACGCGGGTTCCCGTTCCGGAGGCACTCGATCAATTGGCCGCCCGGCTCGCCGCAACGATAAACCGGGGTCCTCGGCTGCAGATCGTCGGCTCGCCTCGATCGGGCCGGCGGGCGCTGGCTGCCGCCATACTGGGTCACGCCGGCTTCCACGGCGCGGCGATCACCGCCTCGGCAGACCTCGCACCCCTCATTTCAGTCCTCGCCCGGGAGGCGTTGCTCGGCGGTTTCGGGCTCGCGGTGATCGTACGCGACGATCCTCCTGTCGACATCGTCAGGCAACTCGACCGGCGATTGGACGTGCCGGTGCTGTTGATCATGGAGCAGCCGATCGAGGGGCTCGAACATATTCCCGTCGTCCGGACCGCGGCGATGACGACGCATGACCGGGCCGCACTCTGGCAATTGGCCGCTCCAGACGATGGGCCGGATGTAATTGCTCAGGTCGCCGAACAATTCTCGTTGGGCCCGAACGAGATCCCCGCGGTTGCCGGCCACGTCGCATCGTCGGACGGGAATTTGTGGGCCGCCTGCCGTGATCTTGGGGCTCACGACCTCGAGGCGCTGGCCACCCGCATCGTTCCGCAACGCTGCTGGGACGACATCGTGTTGCCGGATGCGGTGCGGATCGAGCTGAAGGCGCTGGCGGCTCAGGTCACCGGTCGGCCGCAGGTCCTGGGCAGCTGGGGTTTCCGCGAGGTGCTGGGACGCTCGACCGGGATTACCGCGCTGTTCGCCGGCCCAAGCGGAGTAGGCAAGACGATGGCGGCGGAGGTCATCGCCGAAGCCCTTTCGCTGGACCTTTACACCGTCGATCTGGCGCGGGTCACGAGCAAGTATATCGGTGAGACGGAGAAGAATTTGCGGCGGATCTTCGACGCCGCAGAAATGGGCGGCGCCGTCCTGTTTTTCGACGAGGCCGATGCGCTGTTCGGCAAGCGAAGTGAGGTGAAGGACAGTCACGACCGCTACGCCAATGCCGAGATCAGCTATCTGCTCCAACGGATGGAGCGGTACAGCGGGCTGGCCATTCTGGCGACCAACCTGAAGTCGCATCTCGACACGGCGTTCCTGCGGCGGCTGCGGATGATCGTCGACTTTCCAATGCACAGCAGTTGCGAGCGCAAGCAGTTGTGGCAGCGGTTTCTACCGGAAAAGGCGCGAGGCCGAATTGATTGGGAAGGCCTGTGCCGGGTCGACCTGACCGGCGGCAATATTGCGACCATCGCCACCAACGCGGCGTTCCGCGCTGCGGCGGACGGCGAAGTCGTCGGGATGAAGCACATTCAGGCATCACTCGATGCCGAACTGCGCAAGTTGGACCGGGAGGCGGTTGGCACATTGGCATGACCGACATTACCAACCCCCGCCTCGCCATTGGCCGGATCAACATTTCGGGTGTCGATCCCGTCACTGCTCGCCAGATCGGCACGGCTATCGAGAACGCCTTAGGCAAGGCCGTGCGGGAGCAGGGGATTTCCTTGGAGAGCCGCCGGTCAATCCGATTGACCCTTGGCCCCGACGCTACCGCGAATGGCATAGCAACCGCCGTGGCCAAGGCCATTGGGCCGCGCTGATGGGCAAGCTCGTCCACACGGTGCGCGCGCATGCCACGTCGACGGATCGCCCGCCGCAGAGAAGCAAGGAAAGTGCGCCCAAGGCGTCCGCCAGCCGCATGACGTCGGGGAGCCGGAAGGTCTGCGCGCCCGACGACGCGCTGGAACATGAGGCCGACACCATGGCGAACGCGGTCGTCGGCGCGTCCGCAGCGCCGCCCTGCCGCGGCGCATTGGGCGCTTCCGCGCGGCAAGCCGCAGTCAAGTTTCCAACGCACGCCACTGTATCCCTGGGCGGCAAGGGCAAGCCGCTTCCCGAGGATGCGCGATCCTATTTTGAGCCGCGCTTTGGATGCGATTTCTCCCATGTTCGAGTGCATGACGGACCGGACGCGGCCCGGGCCGCCGGCAAGATCGGCGCTCGCGCATTCACGGTGGGTAATCAAATCGCGATTGGAACCGGAGCCCATTCGGCTTCGACTCAAGAGGGCAGATTGCTGCTTGCGCACGAACTGTCGCACATCGTCCAGGTCCAAAACCGGCCGGCTCTAAAAGGAGTCCTGTTTCGCAAGCCGTCGGTAGAGCTTCAACGGGTCGAGGCTGAAATCGAATCGATCAAGGAACAACTGAGCCTGCCGATGCACCCGTTCCGGGCTCCCCTTCAGCAGCGCTTGGCACAGCTTGAGGCCCGTCGCCGGGAGCTTCTTTCCGGCGCCGCGCCCGCACGGCCTGGCCTGGACAAGCCAGGTCCCGCCCAAGTGACGCAACCGGACACGATAAGCCCATTCTGGAGCCCGTGGGTTGGACCGGTGTTGGGAAGGCCCGGTCAGTCCACCCCTCCGGCCACGGGAGCAACCCCCAAGCCGATGGCAACCGGCTGGAGGGGCGCGCAGAAGGCGCTGGCGGCAACCATGGTCGGCCTGCGAGATGCGGCGGAGGTGCCGGACGTGCAGGGCAGCTCAGCCTCCCCGCGAGCCGCCGCCAGCGCCCCAGCGCCAAGTCAAACGCCAATGCCCGCACCGGAACCGGCTCCGAGAACCGTTTCGACTCAATCCGCCGCGCATGCTCCGATGGCCGCGCGCTCACCCGCTGTCCGTGCCGCGCCTTCCGTCGCGGCGGCCGCGCGGCCGGTGGCCCCCGTGCCGCCAGCGTGGGCCGGGCCAGGCGCCACGCACCTTCACGGCGACATTTGGGAGGTTCGGATCCCGAGCCTGGGGCGCACCCCGATTGGCCCTCACGATCAGATGCAGAGCTATCTCAGGTCCTTCAACCGCAGCCGGCTACCGGGGGTCGAAGCGATGGAGTCGGCGCATATCGTGGGCGGCGAGCACATGAAGGACCTTGGCTGGGAAATGCGCTATGAAAAGGCGCCCGCCATCGGCGTTTCCAAGTCGCTGCACGACAAATGGACGCGCGAGATTTCCAATCTTCAGTCGCAGCAGGGGCCGATGGGCGGAAGGGCGACCGCGACCGTTGGCCGCCCGGCCGTGGGGCCCGACGATGTGATCGCCCTGCATCACGAGGTTTATCGAGGGGTCCCGGAGCTGCAGTCCATGTCCCGGCGCATCATCCACGAAGAGGCCGGCCGCATCATGGGTCAGCGATACGGCATGCCGAAACCGGCTTCGGCCATGGACGCGCACAAGAGCGGGATGCCGAAGGCTGAACCGGCTATCGACGCGCACCAGGGCGGCATACCGAAGGCCGAGCCGGGCATCGATGCCCACAAGGGGGGTATGCCGAAGACGGAATCGGCGATGCCGCCACGCCAGAGCGCGATGCCCAAGGCAACGTCGGCGATCGACGCGCACCAGGGCGGCATGCCGAAGGCGGCTTCGCCGATGGACGCGCACCAGGGGGGGATGCCTGCACCGGAAACGCCCATGCCGGCTCCGGTTCCGCCCGTCGTGACAGCTCCAAAGACCGGCTTCTGGGGACGGCGCTGGCAGGCTGCGAAGACCGGAATTTCCTCGGGAATAAAGGGGGCGTTCACGGCCGCTAACCTAGCTTCGGCCGCACCCGAACTGATCCTCGGCATCGCCGACCGAGTCGCCGCCCGCGACGCAATCCGGAACATTCAGAGGAAGTTCCTCAAAGAGGGCTTCGCGAAGGGATTCGCGGCTGGCGTGGCCGGATGGAGTGAGGAAGAGGTCGCGTCGAACCTGAAGAACCTGGTGACGGAATTTCGCGTGCGGGGCATGCACGATCCGGCGGGGTTCTTGAGCCAGTCCCAGATCTACAAGCTGGCCACGGATTCTGAAAACTACGCCGTGGAGATCGGTTACCAGTTCATCATGTCGAAGTCAGCCGACTGGCGCAGGCGCTTGTTGGAATATGGAACGAGGATGCTCGAGAAGAACGATTATTTTTTCCGGGGGGACCCGGAGGTGTTCCGCTTTACCAACGAGTATCTCGACAAGCTGGCCTGGGCACTACGCCATGCCAGCCATCCCATCGTCGAAGGAGCCATAAAAGAGGATTGAGACGGATAATGCGTCGATGACTGTTCGCGCCCACGCACCACCCCAAGCCGCGAAGGCGGTCGGCCAGCCGGCCTCCAACAATCGCGCCGGGCGTACCCAAGATCGGGCCGAGCACCGCGCCGACGCGCTTGCGGCCAAAGCCTTGTCTGGACCGCCGCTGCCCCCAGGCGTGCCGCTTGGCGCTCCGTCAACTCCCGGTGCCACGCTACCCTTTGGTCCAGGCCAACCGCTGTCGCCAATCGATCGGGCATATTTCGAACCGCGCCTCAAGCACAGACTCGACCAAGTCCGGGTCCATAGCGATGCGGCGGCGACTGAGTCGGCTTCGCAACTCCATTCGCCAGCCTACGCCATCGGCAAACATGTCTTCATCCAATCGAATCACTACTCGCCTCGTACGCCAGAGGGACGGGCGCTCCTGGCGCATGAACTTGTACACGTGGTTCAGCAAAGGCACGTTTCCACCGATGGGCCGCTGTCATTGGGTGGGCGAAGCGACAATGCTGAGCGCGAGGCGGATCGAGCAGCGGATGCGCTGGTCCGCGGCGAGGCTGTGGACGTCGCCGGTGACCCCGCGCACGTTGGCCAAGTCATCCGTCGCGCACCACCGGCTACGAAGCCGGCAACACCATCTCCGCCATCATGGCTTGGACCATTGGGGTCCAAAGCCACCCATGTTCAAGGTGATGTCTGGGACGTGCCGATTGGTGGCTTGGGTCCCACCTGGGTAGGGCCCTACGACCAGCTTCAGTCGCATTTGGGAACCTTCAACAAGAACAAGGGCAAGGGCGTCGAAAAGCTGGTTGCCGCGCATCTGGTCGGCGGGGAGCATATCGAGGACCTCGGATGGTCCATGCCTTACAATAAGGCGCCCTGCGTAGCTGTCGCCGAATCCCTGCACGATAAATGGACCCGCGAGATTTCCAACCACCAGTCCAAACAGGGATCGATGGGAGGGCGAGCCACCGCAACCGAGGGGCGACCAATCGTTGGCACGGGCGATGTCAAGGATGTCCTTCACGAGGTCTATAAGGGGTTCCCTGACCTGCAGGACATGTCCACGCGGATCGTCGATCAGCAAACAGCGATCATCAAAATGCCCGGTGGTTCCAAGCCGACCGGCAATGACGGCGGGTCCGAGAAACCCGCTCCCGGACCAAAGAAGGAAGGTCAAGGCGGTGCGCCAAGTAAGCCTCCCTCTCCGGCGCCGTCCGCCGCGAAGCCCGCGTCAGAGACTGCCAAGGCAGAAGCGACGAATCCTTCCCCGCCAAAGCCGGCGGCAACCGCAGAGCCGTCTGTTAAGTCTCAGCCTCCGAAAACTCCTTCAACCTCGCCCGAGAATGCCCCGCATCCAGCACCTAAGGTTGTTGCCACCGCTCAGCCGACGCAGCCCGCCAAGCCGCCCCTTGCCACCCAGCCAACCAAGGCCGCGCCGCCGACGGTCGCTACGGGGGCAGCCAAGCCCGCGACGCCGGTAGCTGAAAGCGCCCCCCTCTCGAAACCCAAGATAAAGGTCGAATTTAGCGGGAAGGGGAAAGTCAGCCTCGGGGGCGGCGGTTGGAAATGGGCGGGCACGGCCGGCAAGATCGTAAGCTTCGCGGTTCAAGTTCATCTCGCGCTGGAAACCATCGATGGCGCGGTTCAAGAGCTGGAAAAGGCTCAAAAAGGCACGATCAATCCGGAAGTCACCAAGGCGATCGCGGCGCTTGAGGCAAATTTTCCGTCCGCGGACGCGATGTGGGCGGACAAATTCTCGTCGGTTTTCCAATCCAACAAGGTGGACGTGCGATACCCAGCGTCACTGGAATGGCTAAAGGCGAACGGTTTGTCGTACCTTTGGCTGGAGCCTAAGCAGAAGGATGAATTTCTCGACCATTTGAACATTTTGAAGTGGTATCATAGCGGCCTCGACGACCTCATCTTCCGGTTCGACCCTTACATCGCGGCAATAGTGCCAATTCTCTCGGCAGTGGGGGAGAGAAAGAGGGCGCTATATGATGTCGCCGAGCAAATACTGGAACAGACCAAATCCATTCCTGTGGACACCGTGGCATCGATGCTATTTGGCATGTACCAAGCCTTCCACGATGCCGCAGGGGATTTCAGCCGCCTCGAAAGTGCAGTTTCTGGGCGGGCGAATGGCTATAAGCGGCGCCGGGACCACGCTTGGAAGGATCGGCGCGACGCTGCCTATTGGTTCAATTATTACATTCCGTTCTATGAGCATGAGAAGAAAATGAAACCAGGAACGCGACTCAACCTAGAATAGACTAGGCTCAAAAAGGGAATCGAGCGCCCGTGAGCTACTACTGTAGGGCGCAATGTCCGCTTTGGGTCGAAAGCGGTCATTAGCGCCCGGCGTCATTATCCGCCCGCAGCGCTTGGCCCCGCGCCTCGCCCCCGTGCTTTTGGTGCCGACTTTGATGCACTTTCTGCCCTCTGTCCTGCGAGAGGGGAGCACCGACGCATATTGATGCATCTGACCCTTATTGTGGGGGCGCAGCTGCTGTGGTTGCAAATCGGACCGAAGGATTTGACAGCTCCTGGCCGATTGTGGACCGTCTGCTTTCGAGTGCAAGTCGCAAAAATCTGACATTCGTTTGCCGGTTAGCCGCAGGGCAGAATCCGACCGATAGCGGACATCAAGTCAGCGCAGCTGAGCGTGTCAATCAGCGCGCCTTTCATTCGAGGCCGACGCAAAGATTTCATTCGTCGCCATCCACGGTAGTCGGAAGCGCGTTTCCCCGGGTCCAACCGATTTTCGGTTCTGCACAATATAGCTGAAAAGCAAATTGCTCATTGTTGCGTTACGTTAAATTTTCGTTTAATTCATGCGGCGCTCGGGACACGCTGAAGAGGATTCAGACTGCCGCCGCGCTTGTTCCGGCTGTTCCCTTGACAGGTGTGCTGTTTGACCCGCGTACGGGGGAGGCGTTGCATGCCGCATAACAAGTTTAAAATGTCCGACCTTATCGTCGTGCTACCGGGCATCCTGGGCTCGGTGCTACAGAAGGACGGCAAGACGATTTGGGGGCTCAGCTTCGGTTCCGTCATCCGGAATATCTTCAGTCTTGGACGCGCGCTCGACGCTCTCAAGCTTCCCAATGGCATTGGTCACGACGATCCGAATGACGGGGTGCGGGCCACTAGTCTGATGCCGAACATCCACCTCCTGCCCGGTCTTTGGAAAATCGATGGCTACTCGTCGCTTCTTGGCCACCTGGAGGATCGATTCGAGCTGCGTCGGCCTTCCGCCGAAGTGCCGGGCAATCTCATCGAATTTCCCTACGACTGGCGCCTTTCAAACAGGCTGAATGGGAAACGACTGGCCAACGCGGTCCTGCCGGCACTGGACCGCTGGCGGACCTTTTCGAACAATCCTGCTGCCAAGATGGTTTTCATCTGTCACTCGATGGGTGGGCTTGTGGCTCGCTCGTTCCTTGAGGACGAAGCAGGAGCGGAACTTACATCCAAACTCATCACGTTGGGCACGCCTTATCGCGGATCGATCAACGCCCTTAACGCCCTTTCGAACGGGGTCGACGTGCCGCTTGCACCGCTGCGAGACACGATTGACGAAATCGTCAAAACCATGCCGGCAGTTCACCAGCTGCTTCCCACCTATGCCTGCGTCGGCGAAGGGAACGACCTGAAGGCGCTTGACGCGATCGGTGTCCCGAATCTCGACGCCGGCATGGTTGCGGACGCATTCGCCTTCCATAAGGGGATCAATGACAAGGCCGCGCAAGGGACGAAGTATGAAGTTTTTCCACTGAAGGGCATCATACAGCCGACCTTCCAGACCGCAGCATTGCGGACCGGCCGGATCGTGCCGCTCCACATCTTCAAGGGCGAGGATCGAAAGGGTGATGGCACCGTGCCACGCCGGTCGTCGCATCCCCCCGAATGGGCCAACGACGGGAAAGCGGTGTTCTTCTCCCAACAGCATCCATCCTTGCAGGCCGATTCGGACCTTCACCGGCAGATTGATGGGATTTTGACGTCGGACGCCGACACCTTCCTTAACATGCGGGCGGAGCAGGATATCGGGGGCGATCGGCTCGGTATCGACCTGCCCGAGATGGTTGCATCGGGGCATAGTCTGGAAATCGTCGCGAAAAGCGATTTGGGCGACGATGAGATCCGGCTGCAAGCCGAGCTGAGGCACGAGGACGGAAGGCGGTTGCCGTCTGTCCTGCTGCGCCCGGAAGGTGGCGGTCGCCACCAAGCGTCGATCGGTGAGATTGCGCCCGGGGCCTACCAGGTCAGGATTTCCTCTACACTCGACAGTTCGCCCGTTAGCCCTGTGACCGGTCTTACGGTCGTCTGGGACGATGCGGCGGCGGCGGAGGGGTAAGATGGCCAACGGCCCGGGCCAGGTCCTCCGGCTGGAAGTCGAATATGGTCCTTCGCACGCGACAATCGTATCGAGCGAGCTGGTCGACGGCGCGCCCCTGTCGGCCGACGCGGCGCCCGAAGATGACAGTGATGGTGTTTGGATTTCGGTGACGGATCTTCGAGGCGCCACCGCCTTCAACCGCATATTGCCCCAGCCGGATCGTCCAGTGGAAGTCTTCGCCGAGGATGGGTCGATTACCAGGGGGTCGGGTACGACCGGCCCGACTAGAGCCGTGGTCGACGTGCCCTGGACAGGCGAAGACGGCGACATCACCCTCAAGTCGGGTCGTCCGGGCCCCGCGATGGCAATCGACGGCGGCGCCGTCTCATTGCTCAGCTTGTCGATGGGCGAAGCGCGCGACATCGGTCCGCCGGTGGAAGACCTAACCTTGGATCCGGGGCTTCCTGTAATGGACCTGGATTTCGGCCTCCCTCATGAAAAGGCCATGCGACTGGTATTCCTTCCCGATGGGTTCACTACGGGCGAGCTGCCGCTGTTCCACGAGGTCGTCCATGAATTTTTAGCGACGTTGTCGCAAACACCTCCATTTCTCGATTTTCCGAGCTCCTTGTCAGCTTGTCGGGTCGATTTGGCTTCGCCAACCAGCGGCGTCATCGATCCAATAGCGCCGGGTAACGGCGCAAAGCCGGTATTCGGCGCGACGATGGGAAAGGGAGCGTTGCGCAGGGTGATCGTGGTCGACCAACAGGATGCGCGGACCGCGGCAAAACGCGCCGTCGGCGACCATCGGCATTTCATCGGCATCGTCGTTGCCAACACGACCGAATATGGGGGGTCGGGCGGGGATGTCGCGGTCTTTTCGCGACACGCGGGCGCGACCCACATCGCGATCCATGAACTCGGGCACAGCTTGTTCGGCCTCGCCGACGAATATTCGGACGCGGGGCAGTCCTCGACTGACAAGCCGATCGAACCGAACGTCGCCGGCAAGCCCTATCCGCACGCGCTGACGTGGGCGTCCGGCGAAAGCAACCAGCTAAAATGGGCCTCGTTCCTGACCGCCGGCGTGGCTTTCCCGACGCCGCCTGCCGTGTCCAATCCGGCAACGGTCGGCGCCTATGAAGGCGCGAAATATACGACGACGGGCATTTTCCGGCCGAGTCCGATCTGCAAGATGCGCAACATCTCGGACGACTTCTGCCGTGTCTGCCAGGACCAGATCAGCATTAAGTTGCGGTCGCACCAGCCATGAGCCGGGGGAATCGGTTTCGCCAGGCGTTTGGGGCGAAAGCGAAGGACGGCTTTGCCGCCGAGGGCCGCAGCTTGCACCGCGGCGGTGGAGGCGCGCGCGACGGCGGCGATGGCGGGAAGCGGCTCGATGCGGCGATCGAACAATTGCGCCTCCTGCTGGACGCCAGGCGCCGCGATCTCTCGCCCGAGCAGGTCAGGGAGGCGGAACAGGAAATCCGCGCGCTCGAGGATGTCACCGAGGCATATAGGCAGACGGATGTGCTGCCAACCGACGATCGAGCACAGGTCCGCCTGGAAGCGCTGATCCGGTCGGACGGCACAAGACCGGCCTGCCTGATCAAGGACGGTTGCCTACTGGCCCCGGAAGCGCTTGGCGAACTGGGCGACCTTTACCGGATCGGGCCGATCCAGTTTGACGAGGCCTTTGCCGCGACCGGCCGGATCAGCGACGGGCGCCGATTTCACGGCGGCGGCTGCCTCGTGCGGGTCGAGACCGCGGACGGCATAGAGGAAGGCGTTCTGACTGCGCGCCATGTCGTCCAAGCGATCGCAAGTGATCCGGCAACGCTTCGCTTCGCCGCTGGCGCGGAAATCGACTTCAATGGGGAAATCGGCAGCTTGAGGCCAAACCGCCACCGGCTGGCAGAGGTCATCGCGTCGGGGCCAGACCCGATTAACGGCAATAGCGCGCCGGACGCCTGGGACTTCGCCCTGGTTCGGCTCGGAGAACCGATCGATGGCGGTACAACCCCTCCCCCGGCCGGTATCGGCCTGCAAACATATCTGGTCGAGGACAATGCCTCGGCCGCGGTGGTGAGTTTCCCGGGGCATCCCGGTCTCCGGCCCTCGCAGCTGATGCCCGGCACCATCTGGCACCAGCTGTTTCAGGGCTTGTGGAACGTGAAGCGATTCTCCCCCGCCACGCTGTTGCCGCGACCAAACGACGGGGATTATGCGAATCTCAAGCCGCACATGATGCTGCACGACGCGACCACCACCGGTGGATCGTCGGGCGGCGCCCTGCTGGCAGTAGGATCGGGACAGGTCGCAGGGGTGCATGTCGGCGGGCGGGCGGAGACGGCCAATCTCGCGGTTCGCCTTAGCGCCATCGCCGACCGCTGCGGCTGGAGAGCGGCGGCATGAGCGGGCCGAACCTCCGAGCGCCGACGAATACCGACCTCGATGAGCTCTCCGGCCTTGTCGCAGTGCCGTTGCCAACCTTCTCCCAGGTCTTTCTCCGCGCCCAGAAGGACCGCGATGTCATGGTCGACATCGGCGAAGTCAGCGCCGGCGAGGCAGATGAACGGGCGCGCGTTCGTGCTTGTTATGCCTATGCGAAGGAGAAGGAATTCCTGAAGCTCCTGCTTCGCTCAGGGCTGGACGAAGAGATTGCAGGAACGCCGGATTCGCCGTCCGGCAAGGCATTCGCACGCCTGGCCAGCCAACTGGCGGGAATCAGTGTCCAACCCATCATGTCGCCTTCCGACGCAGCGGCATTCCAGGCCGAGGCAATCAACGAGGAAGGCTTCGATTCAGACCCGATGCGACTGTCGGGCCAGATCCGGACCGCCATGAGGTCGGTGTGCAAGATCGTTGACACCGAGAATAATTGCACTGGCACCGGTGTCCTGATTGCTCCGCACCTCGTTGTGACGGCGGCTCATGTCGTCGCGATGCAGATCGACCAGGGGAAGCCCCGCGAAGGTTCCGCTAGCAGGATTGAAATCAAGCTGGACCAAGTGGCGAACCTCCCCGGCGCGGAACCGGAACGGGTCGAGGTGGCGGACGACTGGTTGGTGGACTGGTCGCCATGGCATGACGCCATGATCCAGGCGAATGGCACGCCGGGCGTGCTGCCGCCCGAAGGCCAGCTGATCGAACATGACGACATCATTGTCATCCGGCTGAAGGAAGCCCCGGGATTTCTGCGCGGTTGGCTAAAGCTGGCGGACCCGGCCGATCGGTTCGATGGAAAGCGCAAAGGCCTGATCTTCCACCATCACCCTGGTGGCGGCGACCAGAAGGTTAGCGTCGGGCGCTATTGCGGGGCTTACGGCCCCCGGTTCAAGCACGACTGTTCGTCGCTAGGCGGAAGCTCCGGCGGTCCAGTGATCAACGCCGCGGCGCAAATCGCCGGCGTGCACCATGGCACGATCACTGAGGGGAGCGGTCAGGTCAATTTGGGCGGCGGCGCTGCGCAATTACTGCTCTGGCGGAGTGCGAAAGCCGATTATGACACTCCGCGAGTGCTCAACCCTGTTTGGGAAATCCGCAAGACGGGAACCGTCGGAAGTGGGCAGCCGGTCATTGGTTTCGAAGACTTCCAGCGGCGGGTCTGGGACCTGGAGCTGAGCGGCAACCAGGCAGCCCTGTTTGTGCAAGGAAGCAGCCTGGCCGGTCGACTGGTCTTCGATATCATCGATGCGATGTTCCCTGCGGACCGGGCGTTGGTCGTCCGGTTCGACCGCGTCCTGCTCAACGACATCATCGCCGCCCTCAGCGGTCAGGCCGATATGGAAAGCCAGACGGCCGTAGCTATCGCCGAAATCGCCAAGCGCATCGGCAACCCCGGGCCGGACCGGGGCGAACGGCACTCGACCGACCCCGTGGAAGCCCGGGCCGCGGCGCCTGCGATTGGCGAAGCGCTCCGATCGCTCCCCCCGGATCGCACTATCTGGATCCTCGTAAATATCGGCGACCTGGATGTACCTACACCGCTTTCGGAAGCCTTAGCCTATCTCTATCAGGCATGCCTGCGCATCGACGGCGGCCGCGGCCGATTGCTGGTCTCCGGCGCCGATCCTAGAATCCGGCAAAAGATCGAAACGTTGGTTCAGGGCGTGTTCGACCGGGGCATCGAAATGCATGCCCTTGGCGATCCCGACGTTGATGACGTGAAGCGATATTTCCTGCGCTGCGCGCAGGAGACGAAGAACGAAAATCTGCAAATGCCGGCCATCGCGCAAATGATCGCCGATGCCTGCGTGGCGATGGCCAAAATGGAATTGAAGGCGAACGGCGGGGATTTCTACCCGGCGCTCGAAAACGCCGTCAAACTCCTCCAACGGTCGGGACCCTAAGGTGCAACCCACTCAGCAACTTTTGAAAGAAGTCGACGCTCGGCTGCAAGAACTCAAGCTGGGCTATGAAGCGCGGTTCAAAGACCCGTCCCGGTTCGAGCAAGATGACCCTGACCTACAGGCCATCCAGCGCACCGCCGCCCTCCGCGGCTGGTTCAACCCGACTGCTTTGGTCGACGAGGTCGGAGGTAAAGTAGATTCCGAACAGAAGTCACGTTGGCTGCATCAACTTAGGGCCATCTGTATCATCGATCCTGCAAGCCCCGATCGCTGGATCTTGCTGGACCGCTATCGTTTCGCTTCGATCCGCCTAATGGCATCCGAGGGTACGTTGCACGATGCCGTACACAGTGCCAGCGGCGATCCGCATACGCGACTGGCAGCAAACATGCTCAGCGGAAACTTCGATCCGGCGGTAGCGCCTGCTGAAGCGCTCGCCGCCGCCAGCGACGTCGACCGCTGGCTAAGCGTTGTTCCCGGGCATGAACAGCAATCGGGCGGCTTTGGCCCCGCGCTCGAGCTCAAGCTGCGCAACGACGAATTCGACCGGCTGAGCCGCGACATCGTCGGGCGCGAGGTCGAGCTTCACCAGTTGATGAGCTTTGTCGATGGCGCATGGAGGCAGCACGGCGAGCAGTTACCGCTGTTTCGGCTCCAGGGGATCGGCGGAGTCGGCAAGTCCACGCTCCTCGCCGAATTCGTCAGGCGCCCTATGGTTGCGCGCTATCACGACGCCATCGTCGTCTGGATCGACTATGACCGGCTGCGCATTCGGGCGGCGGAGCTCTCGTCGGTCCTCCTCGAAACCATGCGCCAGCTCGCCTGGGCCCTCCCCGAAGCCTCCGATGACCTGAAACAGGCGCGCGAGGAGTTGCGCGCGCAGGCCGACGATCCGGCGCTTGCTAAGCGTCAGGGTCCCGCGCTGTCGGCGTTGGGGCTGTCGGAATCGTCCGATGCGGATTCCGCTATCGGATCCGACGACGATGTGATCATGCGAGCGATGACCGAGACCATTGCCAATGCGCTCCGGCGCCACGCCATGGCCCTTGAACGCCGTCCGGTGCTGATTGTTCTCGACACGGTCGAGCAGCTCGAGCGCGCGGAGGCTGGGCGCGGAGATGTGTTGGTGGCGCTGCAAATACTGCGCCAAAAGCCGTTGCCGAGACTGGCGGTGATCGCCTCCGGACGCTCGGTCTTCAGCCGCGATCGCCTGCCGTGGGACGTGCAAGACTATAAGGCTGAAGGTCTTACCGGCCTGTCCCGCGCCTTTTCGCGCGAGCTGTTGGTTTCGCGCGAGCGGCTATCCCCGGCTGACGCAGACAAACTGCTCAAATCCTTCGCCGACCTGTCGGACGACGAGTTCCGCCAGCGCATCGGCGTGCCAATGCTGCTGACCTTGCTCGCCCGGCTTCATCGCGAAGGCCGGTTGGACCTTTCCGGCGACGATCTCGACCATATCCGCAATGCCGCCACGGCGGAGATGGCAGCTGGCTATATATACCATCGGGTACTCGACCATTTGCCCGAGGATTTGCGGCGCGTCGCGCATCCGGGGCTCGTCCTGCGAAAGGTCACGGAAGAAATCCTGCACGAGGTGATCCTGCCGGTGATTGTAGGGCCCGATGAGATTGAAAAGTGGAAAGGCAAGCGGCTGTTCGATCGGCTGATCAACGAGGGTTGGCTGGTCGACCGGACCATGACCGGCGACGCGCCGGCCGTCCAGCATCGCCCCGAGCTTCGCCGGGCGATGCTTTTGTTGATGTACGAAGACCCCGATGCCGACGTCACTCGTGAACTCGTTGCGCTCAACCAGCGCGCGCGGGACTGGTACCGGGCCCGGATGAAGGAACGTCCGGAGACGGCGGACGAATCTCTGCTGGAAGCGGTCTATCATAGCGTCGCCCTCGCCGTGCTCACCGGCCGGGTCAGCGGCCTCCGGATAAGGGAAATCCGCAACGTACGGTCGCGGCTCAAGGATTTCGTGACCGACTTCCCGGAAGAGCATCGTGCGGCTGTGTCCGCGCTCGTCCTTGGCGATTCCGATCCGGTCTCGATCGCGCGCCTGCCCGCGAAGCTTCGGGTCCCCGTGCTCGCCGAAAAGCTGCGCACCTTCGTCAGCCGCCGCCAGTATCGCGAAGGATTGAGCTTCTGCGCCGAGCTTTCGGAAGAGGATCGGGGCAGGACCCCCTCCCTGTCATGGCTGGCCATTAGATGTTTCCTGCAATCGGGCCAATGGGCGACGCACCAGGCGACGATCGCGCCACTCATCGCGGGGCCGCGCGCTGTTGCTTTCCAGTTCGGCAAGGGGCGGCCTTCGGTCCTGCCCTACATGGCCGCGTTCGCCAGTCCGGATCTGGGACCGGGCGTGGCGAACAAGCTGGCCCATGCGGCCAACCCGCCGGGCATCACAGGCTGGGTGTCGCGCCGCTATGACATTATTTCCACCCTGTTTGCCCAAGTCGACCGTCCCTCCGAGGACAATCTTGAGGAGCTGCAGGACGAGTTGCTCGACCTCTACACGTCGCTTGGCCGCCGCTACGCATCGGGCGACCGGCGGCAGTTCTCTTCCATCCTCACCAATATCCAGCTGCGCCTTGATTCTCGCCTGGCGCACTCCCCACCGGACCGCCTTGCCGGTCTCGCGCAGATCGGGCTCGCCGGAATCGCCGCGCTCGTCAGCAGCAGCGACTCGCTGTCGTCGGCGCGGCTCGTCACCATATGCCGCTCGGTCGATGCAGAAATGGCTCGAACAGGAACGACGCGGCAGCCAATCGTGCCGCACTGGGTGGCGATGTTCGACGATTTCCATGCGCCGCTAGGCTCGGCGCTCGCCGTCGCCGTGACCAGTGTATCGGATGCCTATTCGATCGCCGATCGCCTGTGGCCAGAATGGCCGATCCGACCCTACGACCTTCGCCCCGCCAACTTTGCCGAAGCCTGCGGCAAGGAGGTTGCACGGCCAGAGCGATTCAAGACGCTGGTCGCGCTCGCGGACCGCGCCGAACTAACCCCGTTGCTCTACGAGGCGATCGAGCCCTTCGTCACCCAGAGCCCCGACTTCGCCGCCGTCTTCACCGCCGCGAAACGCTGGCGAGCCGCGCTCGCTCCCCATTCACCAATAGAAGCAAGAAAAGGGATTTAGCCATGGCCATCTGCAAGGACCAGTCGCTGATGTATCTGCGCGAGCGCGGCTATAATGTAATCCGTCATCCCCGTGCCGGGATCAGTCCGCTGGACCTGATCGGTTTCCAGAATGGCGAGACCCTCTCGCTTGGAGCGCTCAATGAGTTGGTGTCGACGAGCGACGAGCCCTATCCGACCATCACGCCCAATCAGGTCGCGACGGATATCGAGGGACAGTCGACCAGCAAGATGAAGATCGGCATCGGGATCAACCTGCTCGGCACGCTGGTCGGTGCGCTCGGCGGAACGATCGGCGCGAATTTTGGCTATGAAAACGCGAAGAAAGTCGCCTTTCAATATTCCAACGTAGAATCTGACATCGCCAAGCCACTGGCGATTGGCAATTACCTTCGCGAAGGAGACGTCGACGCCGACAATCCCATCCTGCGCGAATATGTGATGGGCAACGGAAAGCTCTATGTCCTTTATCATGTCGTCCGAAGCGACCGGCTGTCGGCCACCTTCGAAAAGGGCGGGAGCATCGCCGCCTCTGTTGACGCTGGCAAGCTAAAAGGCTCCGTGGGAGGCAATGTCGGTGTTGACGTTTCGAACGCGGCCAACGGAAAAATTGTCTTCACCGGGCCGACCAAGGTCGCGTTCGGGTTTAAGTGCCTGCAGATAATCCTTGACGATGGGGAACTGCGGCTGGTCGCGGCCCAGCCTGGCTCACTGGCGCTTGCCGTCGGAGACGAGCCAGAGCCTGGAGCAAGCCTCCTTTCCGAAGAGGCCCAGCTCCTCGACCTCGGCGTTGCCTGACACCCACCGAAAGGAACGGATCATGCGAATCTCGGTCCTGGCACAAATTCCTTCCGAGGAGCCGCTACGACGTTCGGCGATGTCGATGCGCGAGTCACCGAAAGCGCCCCCGCGGCCGATTGACGTCACGGAGCTGAAATATAGCGGACCGCTGGAAATCGACCCCTTTTTCCCGGCGGTTCCCTTGGGCGGCGGAGCAGGGCTGAGCGAGCATGAGTCGATGGCGATGGCCGAATCCGATTCGTTTGCTGTGCGTGCAACTATCGAAGTCGCAAGCGCCCAGGACATCCCCGAAAAAATCGACGGCAATCCCATATTTGCCGATCCCCGGATCGAGACTTTCCTTACCTGCGCCAACTCGGCCGCGGTCGGGAACCACGATGATGTGGCGGGGCTGTTGGGGACGGCCGCGCTCCACGCCGCTGGATGCGACGGCAGCAAGGTCGCGATCGCGATAGTCGACGGAGGTATCAATCTCGACCACCTCAAGCAGGTCCTTGGACGAACGCCGCAGTTCGACCCAGGGAACAGCTGGACCCCGCCGCGCGCGCTCGCGCCGCCGTTCGCCTATCCGGTCGGCCATGGCACCATGTGCGCATATGACGCGCTCATCGCAGCGCCGAGGGCGACGCTGATCGACGTTCCGGTCCTTGGGAGATTTGCCGGAGGCTCGGTGATGTCCGGCTCCCTGTCCGCCGCAGTCCAGGCCTATAGTTTCATGTTGAGCAGTTGGGCGGTGGCGTTCGCGGCGGGCGGACTGTCGCAATATGAATCGATCGTTCTCAGCAACAGCTGGGGAATGTACACCGAGGACTGGGATTTCCCGGAGGGGCATAAAGGTCGCTATTGCGACAATCCGGATCATCCCTTCGACATCATCGTTTCGGCCCTCGTCAGGTTCGGCATCGATATCGTCTTCGCGGCGGGCAATTGCGGCGCCGATTGCCCGAGTTCCAAGTGCGACGGCGTTACCGCCGAGACGATCATGGGCGCCAATGCCCATGGCGACGTCCTGACGGTCGCCGGATGCGACACGCAGAATCGGCGCGTCGGCTATTCGTCGATGGGGCCATCCATCAGAAATCGCGTGCAGGAAAAGCCCGACCTCACCGGCTACACGCATTTCATGGGTTCCCAAGTGGGTGGCGCTAACGTGCCTGACACCGGGACTTCGGCCGCCTGTCCTGTAGTTGCCGGCGTCATCGCAGCACTGCGGTCGGCTCGTCCGGGTTCAAGCGTCCCGCCTACCAATCTCGCCGACATCCTCCGCTCGACGGCAAGAAAGGGAGTGGGGCAGGTGACGGGGGTGCCGCGCGACGATCACTACGGAAGGGGGATCATCGATCCCGTTTCGGCCGCCGGGGCCCTGGGGATCATCGTCTCGTGACGAACGCCATGGTCCTCCTGATCCTGCACCGGGAAACTGATGCACCGGTCCTGGTCGACGTGGCCCGGGACTTGGCGATCGATCCGAAGGCATTCGATCGTGATTTCGGGATCGTCATCCTTGATCCGGGCCGCGACTTATGGTGCGCGAGGGTCAGGAAGGATGCACTGCCCGCCCACCTTGGCGACGACGCTTGGATCGCCTCTGAACCTGATATTCAGACCTTCGATTAGCCTGTGAGAGCGTCGTCCAGACAAGGTCGCAATTGGACTTTGGTCGCTATCCTGACGAACCTGCAATGAACTTTCGCCTTAGGCGTGCAATTCATGGAACATAAGCGACCGAGATGGGGGCACAGCTGTTGCGCCCCTGAATGTCTGCTTTGGGCGCCTATTGGGCGTTCTTACAACAGGACCCTGTTGCACCCGCCGAATTTCATGTCACCTGAGTCAACCCTCACGATGGAGGGTTGTAATGGCAGATCGCAGTTCGACGAGCCGGGCAATAAGGGCCAAGCCGGCCAGCGCAGCTAACGACGACATCTCGCTGGGTACGGATTCTGAGGCCAACTTGCCCCAGGCTGCGTCACCAGCGAACGATAACCGCTCGAACGTCAACTTGCCGGCTTGCCTTGTGGTCACAGACGATGAAGTAAGGTTGCTTCATCGGTATCTGGGCCAGCAAATTCTTGCGCTGTTTGGATGAGGAGTATCATGCGTTCATCTCTCCCAGCATGTGCCCCTGGACTGCCGCAAGTGGCCCCACGGGCCTCCGCCTATGTCCGCGTCTCGACCAGCCGACAGGCTGAGCATGAGACGAGCCTGATCGATCAGATCGCTGCGATAACGGCCTATTGTGAGGCGCGCGGCATGCTGCTGGTCGACGTGTATCGTGAGCCGGGCGCATCCGCGACCGACGACAATCGGCCCCAGTTCCAGTCCATGATTGAAGCCGCAACCGCGCGCGAGCGTCCCTATGATCTCGTGATCGTCCACAGCTTCAGCCGCTTCTTCCGGGACCAGTTCGAGTTCGAGCGCTATCGCCGCAAGCTCGCCAAGGCCAAGGTGGAGCTTGTCTCGATCACCCAGGATGTAGGAGAGGGGGCTACCGGCGATCTGGTTCGCTCGATCCTCAGCAAGTTCGACGAGTACCAGAGTGCGGAGACGGCCAAGCACGTCCGACGCTCGATGGTCGCCAATGCCCGTCAGGGCTTCTGGAACGGCTCGAGGCCGCCCATGGCTACAAGGTCCTGGTCGCGGAGCGCCGTGGCGACAAGAAGGTTCTCGCAGTCGACGAAACTGAAGCACCACTCGTTCGTCGCATCTTCTCCCTCTACCTCGAAGGCGACGGCGAGACTGGACCGATCGGCATCAAGAAGATCGCTTCATGGCTCAATCAGCGGGGCTACAGCTATCGCGGAAAGCCGTTCCACGTCTCGAACGGCGATGCCGTGCTCAGGCGGACCACCTATGCGGGTACTCACTACTTCAATCGGACGGACTCCTGCACCGGTGAGCGGAGACCACGGGAGCAATGGGTGCCGGTGGAGGTCCCGCCGATCATCGACGAACAAACCTTTCAGACGGTCCAGGCACGCCTGGCCGAGCGCAATCCCAGACAGACCCCGCCTCGGATCGTTTCTGGCCCGACGCTGCTTATTGGAATCGCCCGATGCGGTTGCCCGACGTGTCATGGGGCACTGTCGATCCGGACAGGCAAGTCCGGTCGCTACCGGTATTATGCCTGCTCACGTCGTGCCACCCGCGGCGAGACGGCCTGTCCGGGGCGCTCGATCAGGATGGAGAAGCTGGACGGCATCGTGCTCGATGCGTTGGAGCAGCGCATGATTGCCCCGCAACACCTCCCGGAACTGCTCAAGTCTTTCCTCGAAACGAGCGATCAGTCTGACAGCAAGCGGCGCGAGGAACTCGCATCGCTGCGCACCGAAAAGACCAACAGCATGGGGGCGCTGAATCGCCTTTACGAGCTGGTGGAGAAGGGGCTCGCCTCGCCGACGGAGCGGGATTTTGCCGAGCGCCTCACGCATCATCGGGGGCGCATCGCGTCGCTCACTGCAGATATCGAAGCTCTGGAGCGACAGCTAAAATCGAGTCAGCGCGCGATAACGCCGGAGATTGTCTGCCGATTTGGAAGCCTACTCCGCGACGGACTCCGAGGAGAAAATCCCGCTCTGCGCCAGGCCTATGTTCGGCTCCTGATCGACCAGGTCCTAGTAGAAGATGAGCAAATCCACATTCGTGGATCACGAAAAGCGTTGGAGCGCGCGGTCATTGCGACGGCAGCCGGCACTCGCAATGGAGTGCCCAGTTTTGCACGAGAATGGCGCACCCAAGAGGATTCGAACCTCTGGCCTCTGCCTTCGGAGGGCAGCGCTCTATCCAGCTGAGCTATGGGTGCGTTCCCGCCCATCTAGCGAGGGGCGGCGTGACAGGCAACCGGCTGACGTTCGCTTCCCGACCAAACCTTCGCATCCGCACAAGCTAGGATGTTGCAGCGCGCAATGGGCAGGACTAGGCTCATCCAACGAGGGGAGCTGTCAAATGGCCAAATCCGGTGAGAAGGTGACCATCAAGAAATATGCCAACCGGCGCCTCTACGACACCGAAAGCTCCAGCTACATCACCTTGGACCGGCTCGCGGCGATGATCCGCGAGGGCCGTGATTTCGAAGTGGTCGACGCCAAAACCGGCGAGGACATTACCCATCAGGTGTTGACCCAGATTATCGTCGACGAAGAGGCGCGAGGGTCGACGCTCTTGCCCGTCAATTTTCTCCGCCAGCTGATTGGCCTCTACGGTGGCCAATCCCAGGCGGCGGTGCCGCCATTTCTCGAAGCGGCCATGGAAGCATTCCAGAAGAACTCGGCATCGATGGCCGGTGCCTTCGGGCCGGGGATGTTCGCCGACCTCGCCAAACGCAATATGGCAATTCTCGAGGAAGCCGCATCAGCCATGACCGGCAAGAAGAAACCGCCACCCTCTTCGGGCGGCGGATCGGCCGATGAAATCGCCAAGCTGAAGGCCGAACTGGCTGCGCTCCAGGCCAAGGTCGATAAACTCGGCAAATGATTCGAATAGCTTTTGCGCTGATGGCCGTCGCGGCGCCGGCTTCGGCCCAATTGGCCCCTATGACATTCGAGTTCGGCAAGTCGCTGCCGCTTGCGGCAGGGCACTGGAGCTATGTTGCCACCGCTTCGGGCGGCGAGGCGCGTTTTGGCAGCCACCTGTTGCTGCTGTGCGACAAGCCGACGAGGACCATGACGATCAATCGGCCCGGCGCGCCGGTCGTTGCCCTGACAATTGTGACCGATATGCAAAGCCGGACGCTGCCGCCCAATGGCCGAATCTCGGCCTACGACCCGCTGCTCGACGCGATGGCATTCAGTCGCGGGCGGTTTTTGGTGTCGGGTGGAAGTGCTGCTGTGCTGGCGGTACCGAGTTGGCCGGAAGCCGCGCGAGCGATAGAGGATTGTCGAAACTGACCACAATTACAAGTCTTGTTTATCGTCTCGAACCACAACATGCTGTGCATGCAATCAAGCAGCGAAAGGAGGTGATCCGATGTCTCATGGTTCAGCAGAGAGGTCGGTCCAGTTCGCTCGGAGGGTGACGGCCTAACCAGCCAGTCAAAGTCCTTCCGGGCTCGAACGTCCGGTCGCTGACCATGTTGAAGGGAGCTGTCGTGTGGTGCGACAGCTCCCTTTTACTTGTCGGAATCATCGCGTATCTCGGAACCGTTTCGGGCCTGAACCGCTTGTGGCGGTTGAGAGGAAATGGAGGCAGCAATGGCCAAATCTTCGAGCAGCCGCGGTAAATCGGGCGGTGGTTCCAACAAGAATACGTTCGACAAGATCGCCAAGGCGGCGATGAGCCGCGAGATGCTGGCGGCCGGCCTGACCGCCGCAGCGGCGGCGATTGCCGCCAGCCCCAAGGCGCGCAAGGCGATCAAGGATGCCGGCATGGAAGCTGCCGACAGCGCCAGCCAGGCGGCGACAACGATGATGACCAATGCTTCGAAACTGGGCTCGCTGATTGCCGAAGCAGTGGCTGACGCAGCCCAGCGCGTGCTGTCGGGCAAATGGGCCGAAGACGAAGGCGGTACAGGCGTTACGGCAACGTCCAAGCCTGTTGCGACCAGATCCGCGCCACGCAAAACCGGCGCGACCCGCAAGGCTCCGGCTGCAAAAGCAAAGACTGCCTCCAAGCCGAAGGCCGCGCGGCCTGCGGCCAAGGCCGGCGCTTCCTCAAAACGCCGCTCAAGCGCCGGCGCGCGCAAGCGTTCGCCAGCCAAGCCGAAAACCCCGCCGGCGAGTTGATCGAGGCCAGGATCAAATGCATAGGGCCGCGGTTTGGAACCGCGGCCCTTCCTCTATGGAAATGCCGGCTGGGCCGTGTCATGGCGGGGCGATGAATCAATCGAATTTCTCGGTCGTGATCCTTGCCGCCGGGCAAGGCACGCGGATGCGATCCGACACGCACAAGGTGCTCCATCCGATCGCCGGCAAGCCGATGCTGAGGCATCTGCTGTCGACGGTCGAGGGAATGGGGGGCGAACGCGGCGTGGTGGTGGTCGGCAAGGGCCGGGAACAGTTGGAGGCGGCCCTCGACGGCCATGGCTTCTCAACGGCGCTGCAAGCCGAGCAGAAGGGGACCGGCCACGCCGTGCAGATGGCCGAACAGGCGCTGGATGGTTTCGACGGCCCGGTGCTGATTCTTTACGGTGACACGCCGTTCGTTACCGAGGCGACGCTGAAGCGGATGCTCGAGCGGCTGGCGGCGAAGGACGATCCCGGCGTGGTGGTGCTGGCCAGCTCGCCGGCCGACGGCAAAACCTATGGCCGCGTCATCCTCGGCGAGGGCGATCGCATCTCCAAGATGGTCGAGTATAAGGACGCCAATGAGGCCGAGCGCGCGGTCAAGCTGTGCAACTCGGGCATGATGGCGGTCGGCTCGAAGGATCTATTCCGCTGGCTGGAAAAGGTCGGCAATGCCAACGCGGCCGGCGAATATTATCTCCCCGACATCGTCATGATCGCCAAGGATGAAGGCCGCGCCCCGGTCGCGATCGAGGGCGAGCCGTTCGAGACCGCGGGCGTCAACAGCCGCGCCGAGCTCGCCCATCTCGAGCTCGACTGGCAGCGTCGCCGCCGGGAGGAAGCGCTGGAGCAGGGCGCGACCCTGATCGATCCGGAGAGCGTCTGGTTTTCGGCGGACACCCAGCTCGGCCGCGACTGTACCATCGAGCCGCACGTCGTGTTTGGTCCCGGCGTGAAGATCGCCGACGGCGCCACCATCCGCGCCTTCTCGCACATCGAGGGCGCGACCATTTCCACCGGATGCGAAGTAGGTCCCTTCGCGCGGTTGCGTCCCGGCGCGGTGCTCGGTGAGGGCGCCAAGGTCGGAAATTTCGTCGAAGTGAAGAAGGCGGCGCTGGGCAAGGGCGCCAAGGCCAATCATCTGAGCTACATCGGCGACGCGTCGGTCGGCGAAAAGGCCAACATCGGGGCCGGCACCATCACCTGCAACTATGACGGGTTCGGCAAGTATCGCACCGAGATCGGCGCGGGTGCCTTCATCGGCTCCAACACCGCATTGGTCGCGCCCGTCAGCATCGGCGATGGCGCGATCGTCGGCGCGGGATCGGTGGTGACCAGGGATGTCGCCGCTGACGAGCTCGCCATCGCCCGCGGCGAACAGAAGGGATTCGCCGGCTGGGCCGCTCGCTTCCGGGCGCGTCAGCAGGCCAAGAAGGACAGGCAGTAGCATGTGCGGAATTGTCGGGATCGTCGGTCGTGAGGCAGTGGCGCAGCGCCTGTTCGACGGTTTGAAGCGGCTCGAATATCGCGGCTATGATTCGGCCGGCATCTGCACCGTTCAGAATGGCGAGTTCGAGCGCCGGCGTGCCGAGGGCAAGCTCGACAATCTGGCGCGCGAGCTCAGTGCGGACGAGCTGCACGGCGACACCGGCATCGCCCACACCCGCTGGGCTACACATGGCGCGCCGACGGTCGGCAACGCCCATCCGCACATCGCCGGGCCGGTGGCGCTGGTCCACAATGGGATCATCGAGAATTTCAAGCCGATCCGCGACGAGCTGATCGCCGATGGCCGCACCTTCCTGAGCGAAACCGACAGCGAGGTGGTCGCGCATTTGGTGGCGCGCGAGGTGGAGCGCGGGAGCTCGCCGACCGAGGCGGTCGCGACTGTCCTGCCCCGCCTCCATGGCGCCTTTGCTATCGCTTTCCTGTTCAAGGATCATCCGGACCAGATCATCGGGGCGCGCATGGGAGCGCCACTGACCGTCGGCTACGGCCAGGGCGAGAATTATATGGGTTCCGACGCATTGGCGCTGGCGCCGCTGACCCAGAAGATCGCCTATCTAGAGGAAGGCGACTGGGCGGTGGTCGAGCGCGATCGGATCCAGATTTACGACCGCGTCAACCAGCCGGTTACTCGCGATATCGTCGAGTCCGGGGCCTCGGCGGCGCGGATCGAAAAGGGCAATTATCGCCATTACATGCAGAAGGAGATTTTCGAGCAGCCGGTGGTGGTTGCTCAGACCCTCCAGAGCTATGTCCGCCCGTTCGAGGGCAAGGTCGCGCTGCCCGATTTCGACTTCGACCTCAGCACGGTCAACCGCGTCACCATCGTCGCCTGCGGCACCAGCTTCTACGCCGGCATGGTCGCCAAATATTGGTTCGAGCAGTTCGCGCGCGTGCCGGTCGACATCGATGTCGCGAGCGAGTTCCGCTACCGCCAGCCGGTGCTCGAACCGGGCGGCCTGGCCCTATTCATCTCCCAATCGGGCGAGACCGCCGACACGCTCGCCGCGCTGCGCCACGCGCGCGCGGAGGGGCAGACCATCGCGGTGGTGGTCAACGTCCCGACCAGCTCTATGGCGCGCGAGGCGGACCTGCTGCTGCCGACCCACGCCGGCCCGGAGATCGGCGTCGCCTCGACCAAGGCCTTCACCTGCCAGCTGTCGGTGCTCGCGGCGCTCGCCGCCAACCTCGCCCGCGCCAAGGACCGGATGAGCGAGGAGGAAGAAAAGGCCGTCGTCGACCATCTCCAGCGCGCGCCCGAAGCGCTCAACCAGGCGCTCGGCCATGACGATGATATCGCGGCGATGGCGCATCTCGTCGCTCCGGCGCGAGATGTGCTCTATCTTGGCCGCGGGCCCGATTTTCCGATGGCGCTGGAGGGTGCGCTGAAGCTCAAGGAGATCAGCTATATCCATGCCGAAGGCTATGCCGCGGGCGAGATGAAGCATGGCCCGATCGCTCTGATCGACGACCTCGTCCCGGTGATCGTCATCGCTCCCTCGGGCCCGCTCTTCGAGAAGACGGTCAGCAACATGCAGGAAGTCCGCGCTCGCGGCGGCAAGATCGTGCTGATCAGCGACGCCAAGGGCATTGCCGAGGCTGGCGAGGGTTGCATGGCCACCATAGAGATGCCCGAGGTCCACCCGCTGATCGCGCCGCTGGTCTATGCGGTGCCGGTGCAGCTGCTCGCTTATCATGTCGCGGTCGCCAAGGGCACGGACGTCGACCAGCCACGCAATTTAGCGAAGAGCGTGACCGTCGAGTAGATTTGGGTGTTTGGGGGGAAATGGCTTGGTTGAGGTAAGTTATACGGTCGGCGACCTATATGCCGTCACGTTTCAGTCATGGCGGCGCCTCATCGGAAGAGTGCTGGTCCTTTTCGGAATTCTGATTGCGATTTTCATAGCAGTACCGATCATTTTGGACGGCCTGAGTTTCCTTGAGTCCGTGCGTTGGTTCCCTTGGGATTTCTATCTCGGATTAATCGGGTTCCTGCTGCTGTTCCTTTTCGGCGTGTGCCCGCTCATCAATTACTTTCGCTTGAAGCGCCAAGGCGTCTTGGGGCCCAACTACTTTGAGTTTGCTGACGACGGAGTTCGCTTAGAGAGTCCGAAAGGCAAGTCGCTGGTATATTGGAACGCCGTGACGCGTTTTGTGACGAGCCAGACCAGATTTTTTACTTTTCATTGGACCCGCAAACGCGTTGGTGGTGCCACGGCGGGCATTTGAGAGTCAGGCAGGCTACGAAGCCTCAATTTCCGATGCAAAGGCATATTGGGACGCGGCAAGGCAATGAAACACGTCGGCATCCTGGCGCACAGCTTCGAAGGGGCGACGCTCTGCTTTCGAACCGCATGCCTCGAAGGCGTGAAGCGGCTCGGATCGCACATGCATCCCGAAATCACCATGACCTGCAGCCCGATGTCGTCGCTGCTGGAGGCTTGGGAGCGCGGCGACAATCAGACGCTTCGCGCCGCCTTCACGGGCGATGCGAGAAAGCTGGCCGCGGCTGGCTGTGACTTTTTTGTTTGCCCGGACAATACGGCCCACATCGCCCTGGAGTCGTCGGGAGCGCCTTTCTCCTTGCCCGTGCTTCACATCGGCGAGGTCGTGGCCGAGCAAGCTGCGCGTGACGGGCGCACCAGAGTCGGGATTCTTGGAACGCGATATACGATGACTGGCCCGGTCTATCCGGGCGCGCTTGGCCGTCGCAGGATTGGCTGGGCGGTTCCGGATGAGGCCGATCGCAAGGTTATCGATGACATCATCTTCAACCAGCTGTGCCTGGGTGTGTTCAGCGATGAGTCGCGCGAAGCTTATGTGCGGATCATCGACAAGCTGAAGGCCGATGGTTGCGACGCGGTGGCACTGGTGTGCACCGAAATCCCGTTGCTGATCACCCAAGACGTATCCCCGTTGCCGATCCTCGATTCCACCCGGCTCCTCGCCGTCGCGGCGGTAGAGGTGGCGACGGGCGAGCGGTCCATGCCTACATGGCACGGTGGCCCAATAGAGTAATTCGGGCGCCCGCGAGCCACTTGCCATCCCTAAAGCCGGATACGCCTAGCCCGGCCACGCGTTTTGTTGGCGGACATTCAACTTAGAGAGGGATTGCCATGCCTCGCGGAGACAAGGGCGCGTACACCGAGAAGCAGAAGCGCAAGGCCGAGCATATCGAGGAAGGGTATCGCGAGCGCGGCGTACCCAAGGATGAGGCCGAGCGGCGCGCCTGGATGACCGTGAACCTCGAATCGGGCGGCGGGAAGCTGTCCGGGTCGGGCCGAGGGCGCAAGGAGACCCATGTTGCCTCGTCGCGCGGCGGACGGGCGCAGAAATCAGGCAGCTGGGAGCAACGTTCGGCGGCTGCCCGCAAGGGCTGGGTGACCCGCCGCAAGCATGAGGATGAAAGGCGCAAGGGCCGCTAAGCAGCCGCGCGCTTGTCCTCCAGCATGCGAACGTGGCGCATCAGCCGTTCGTAAAGGAAATCGATCGCCAGCCTGACTCGAGGCGTATGCCGCACGCGCTCATGGGTCAGCAGCCACATGCTGCGATGATGATCGTCGCGCGGCGGGAGGCAGCGGACCAGGTCGGGCTCCGCATCTGCGACCACGCAGGGCAGCACGGCGAGGCCGAAGCCCGATCGCACCGCCGACAACAGCCCAGTCGACGAAGACTGGTGCATCGCCACACGATCCTCCAGGCCGAGTGAGCGCAGCCATTTTTCATAGTGAAGCCATAGCTTGCCGCCGCCCCCGCCGACGATGGAGTGGTTCATCAATTCGTTGCGGGTACGGGGAACGCCATTGCGTTCGGCATATTCGCGGCTGCAATAAAGCGTCCAATCATCGATACAGATGCGTCGGCCGACTATGCCGGCGGAAGCCGCTGACGCCGTACTCCGCAATGCAATGTCGGCCTGCCCCTCGCCAAGTTCGAGAAGCTCCTGTTGCGTATCAATTTCAATGACAATCTCAGGGTGCCTGTCGTGCAATTCCTTGAGCATCGGCGCAAGCAAGGTGACCGCAAATATTTCCTGCGTCGTCAGCCGGACCTTGCCGCTGTGGTCCCTGGCCTGAGCGGCGGCCACCTGCGAAAATTGATCGGCCGAAGCGGCGACCTGCCGCGCATGCCGAAGCAAGGATTCGCCGTCGGGCGTTAGCGCATAGCCGGCGGTGCGTCGGTCGAACAGCGCGAGTCCGAGCGCTTCTTCGAGCGCAGCAATTCGTCGGGCCACCGTCGTCTGGCTGACGCGCAACGCCTTGCCGGCCTTGAGCGTGCTGCCCTCATCGGCCACGGCAACGAAATATCGAAGGTCGTTCCAGTCGAGCATTGGTCCCCCTTGGGCCCATCCGCGTCGGTGCGCATTCTGCAATATTGCAGAACCATTGCGCAACATCGTTTCTATAACAGGTTTCGAATCGGGACTAAATAGAGGTCGCGCCGGATCTCCCGGCCCCAACAACTAGGGGATGCGACATGACCAAGATTTTCCTTGCCACGCTATTGGCCTTCGCGGCAACTCCGGCCCTGGCCGAGCAGCCGGTTACCGTCATCAGCACCGTCCAGACCGCCGATCTCGACCTGGCGAGCGCCAAGGGTCAGCGGGCGCTCGATCGCCGCCTGAGCCAAGCCGTCAAGGAAGTGTGTGGAACTGCCTCGGACGTCGATATTGCCGGCAAGAACGATGTGCGCCGCTGCCGCACCGAGACGCTCGCCAGCTTGGCCAGCGAGCGCGACCAGCGAATCGCCCGCGCTTCCGGCGAGCCGATCGAAGTAGCCGCCCGTTGATTATCGCTTGAGGCCGCCGCAATAGGCATCGCATGATCTCTGTGTCAGGCGGATGTCATTGCGGCGCGGTGCGATTTCGGGCGGAGATGCCCGATCCTCCCGTTCCCGCGCTCGATTGCAATTGCTCGGTCTGCTCGATGACCGGCTTCATCCACATCATGGTCCCGCATGAGGATTTCGAGCTGATCGCGGGTCGCGATGCCCTCACCAGCTATCGCTTCGGGACCGGCGCGGCGGAACATCTATTCTGCTCGACCTGCGGCGTGAAAAGCTTCTACCAGCCGCGGAGCCATCCCGGCGCCTGGAGTGTCAACGCCAATTGCCTCGACCAGCCGGTCGAGATGGCGGTCGAGCAATTCGACGGTCGGGACTGGGAGCGTGCAAAGGCGGCCCTCGACGAGGAAGATGGCGCTGGCTAGGGCAGGGCGCGTGACTCACCACGCGCTTCGCCTCCGCCTCGACTCCCAGGCCCTCCAGAATAATTGGCGCTGGCTGCAGCGCATGGCAGGCGTCCCCGCCGGCGCGGCCGTCAAAGCTGATGGCTATGGGCTGGGCGCTCGCGAGGCGATCCGGCTGCTGGCCGAAGTCGGGTGCCGGACCTTCTTTGTCTCGACCTGGGCCGAGGCGGAGGCGCTCGGGCCGCTTCCGGAGGGAGCCGATCTTGTCGTCTTGCATGGCGTTGGGACGGAGGATGTGGAGGCCGCCTTGGCGAGTGGCGCGCGACCAGTGCTGAATACGCCGCAACAGGTCGCGCGCTGGAAGCAGGTCGGGCCCGGTCGACCCTGCGACGTCATGGTCGACACCGGCATGAACCGGCTCGGCCTTCGCACCGACGAAATCCACCTGATCGACGGGCTGGAGCTGCACACGCTGCACAGCCATCTCGCATGTGCCGACGAGGACAGCGCGATGAACGCGGTTCAGCGGGACCGATTTGCTGCGGTAGCCGCGACGATAGAGGCGCGCCGCTACAGCCTTGCCAACAGTGCCGGCATTTGCCTTGGACGCGATTATAGCTTCGACCTCGTGCGACCCGGGCTCGCGCTCTACGGCGGCGTCCCGCGCCCGGAGGCGATCGGCCATATTGCCCAAGTCGCATATCCCGAAGCGGAGATCGTCCAGCGCCGAGTCGTGCGCACTGGCGAGGCGATCGGCTATGGCGCGACCTGGACCGCCAGCGCCGACACCGAGGCGGCGATAGTCAATATCGGCTACGCGGACGGCTATCTCCGCTGCTTCGCCGGAAGGGGTACGGCGACCACAGATGGCAACACGCTGCCGCTAATCGGCCGGGTTTCGATGGATCTGGTCGCGCTCGACGTGTCCGGTGCTCCGGAATTGGCCGAGGGCGATTGGGTAGCGCTCAATTATGACTTGCCGTCCGCGGCAGAGGCCACCGGCCTGTCGCAATATGAGCTGTTGACCGGGCTCAGCGAGCGGCTGGAGCGGCGCTGGATCTAAACCCTCTCCCTTGGGAGAGGGTCGAG
>JALYNQ010000038.1 GCA_030773115.1 Pseudomonadota bacterium | reverse complement strand
GCCGACAGCGACCCGCCGCGCGCCCTCGTCGCGCGCCAGCGCCGCATAGGTCCGGCCGAGCGCGTAAGCGTCGGCCTCGGTCAGCGTGTCGCCGACGATCCCGCGAATGTCATATTCGCGGAGGATCGTGGGGTTGAACTGGTGGGTCATTACGCCGCCTTACGCAGCGGCGGCGGATTGGTTCAACCAGCCGCCGCGATCGGCTCCACCTCGCCCGGATCGGGGATGCCGAGGCCGGCGATCATCTCGCGCAGCTCCTGGCGCGCGGTGATGTGCGCGATTCCGACCTCGCCGAGCAACGCCAGGTCGAGCAGCGTCAGGCCCTTGGGGAACAGCTCGCGGTAGATGACGCGCTCGCCGAGGCCCGGGATCACGCGGAAGCCGACGCGGCGCGCGAGCTCGTCGAGAGCGGCGCCGACGCGGCGGAGATTGTGCGATTCGATGTGCTGCAGGCGATTGCGCAGCACCACCCAGTCGACGCCTTTGCCGGTCTGCTTGGCGCGCGCGGTGCGGCTGTTCCAGATCAGCTCGGCGTAAAAGCTGGGCTTGGTGACCTTGTAATTCTCCGGATGCACCTGGCCGATCAGGTCGAGGTCGACGAAGCTGTCGTTCATCGGCGTGACGAGCGTGTCCGCTTTGAGGATCGAAGCGCGGGCGATCGGGTCGTCACGGCCGGGCGTGTCGATCACCAGAACGTCGGCCTTGTCCGACAGCCGCGCAACGGCGGCTTCGAGCCCTGCCTCGGTCTGGTCCTCCAGCACTTCATAAGCGACCTGGTGCAGCGTCTTGTCGAGCCGGCGCATGGTAGCGTCGCGATTTTCGAAGTAGCGGGTCATGGTCCGCTGGCGCTGGTCGAGGTCGAGCGCGCCGACGCGGTGGCCCGACGCTGCAAGCGCGATCGCGGTGTGGACCGCGGTGGTCGACTTGCCCGTGCCGCCCTTCTCATTGGCGAAGACGATGAAATGCGGCTGGCCCATGGCCTGCTATTCCCCTTGTGATACCCACAACCGCCCGAATATGAGCGGCCCCGACCGAAGGTTTACCGAAGGCCGGAATCGCATGCAAATCATTAGAAGGTTAAGCGATTTGTCTCCGGCCCTGCTGCCCTGGCGCGAAGCGGGTGAAATAATTGCGCTGGTGCCGACGATGGGCGCGCTCCACGCCGGCCATATGGCCTTGATAGAGGCAGCCAAGGCCGAGGCCGACCGGGTGGTGGCGTCGATCTTCGTCAATCCGCTGCAGTTCGGGCCAAATGAGGACCTCGACCGATACCCGCGGCAGGAGGCGGAGGATGCCGAGCTGCTCGCGCATCATGGCTGCGACCTTCTGTGGCTGCCGACCGCCAATCAGCTCTATCCGCCGGGCTTTGCTACATCGGTCAGCGTATCAGGGGTCAGCGAACGCTGGGACGGGGCGGCCCGTCCCGGCCATTTTGACGGCGTCGCCACGGTCGTCGCCAAACTGTTCGCGGCGGTTCGACCGGACCTCGCCTTTTTCGGCGAAAAGGATTTTCAGCAGCTGGCGGTGATCCGGCGGATGGAGGCCGACCTCGGCTTTGGTGTCGAGGTGCGCGGCGTGCCGACGGTGCGCGATGCCGACGGCTTGGCCCTCTCCTCGCGCAATTCCTATTTGAGCCCGGACGAGCGCCAGCAGGCACTGGCGCTACCGCAGGCCCTGGAGCAGGCGAGGGAGGCGATCCTTGGCGGCGAGCCGGTCGAGGCTGCGATCGACGATGCCGGGCGCAAGCTTACCGACGCCGGTTTCTCTAGTGTCGACTATATCGCGCTGGTCGATTCAGCGACGCTCGAGCCGCTCGACGCGCCTTCCGGCGAGATGCGCCTGATCGCCGCCGCGACGATCGGCACGACCCGTCTGATCGACAATATCCGTGTCATATCGGACACAGTTTTGCAATCAAGGTCACCGCCCCGTTAACCATTTATTGTCGCTTGAGGCCGAATTCTCCCCCCACGTTTGGAACTGGGGGTTTTTGAAATGGCGATCAGTCAGAAGAGTGCCGATTTCTTCCTGCGCAGCCGGATGGCGGATGCGGAGAGTGGCGACGTCGACGCGCTGTACGATCTTGGCGTGACCTATTCGACCGGCCGCGGGGGCATCCCCGTCGACCTGATCGAGGCGCACAAATGGTTCAACCTCGCCGCGCTGTCGGGCGACACCCGCAGCCAGGCCTGCCGCGCTGAAATCTCGATCGAAATGACTGCTCGGGAGATCGCTGAGGCCCAGCGCCAGGCGCGCTCGTGGCTGGGGCATACCGGACAGCACAGGTACGCCGCGTAACTTTCCTCCCCGAGACAAGCTCGGGGAGGATCCTCATCTACCGAATAATCACCGTCACCGCGCGGCGGTTCTGGGCCCAGGCTTCCTCGTTGGAACCCTGCGCGACCGGCCGTTCCTTGCCCCAGCTGGTCACCACCAGGCGCGACGTCGGGACGCCTTGGGCAACCAGGTAATCGCGCACCGCGTTGGCGCGGCGCTCGCCCAATGCCTGGTTATATTCGCGGGTTCCGCGCTCGTCGGCGTGACCCTCGATCGATGCCCGGACATTGGGGGTGGCGATCAGCCAGCGCGCCTGTGCCGCGAGCGTCACCTGCGTCGCCTGGTCGAGCGAATATTCGTCGGTGCCGAAATAGACCGTGTCCGAACCCGCCTTAGCGACCAGGTCGGCCTGCAGCGCCGGCAGTTCGACCACTTCCAGGCTGTTCGGGTCGGTTGAGTTGGGATCGGTTTGCGTAGCCGGCGGCGGCTCGGTCGTTGCGGCCGGCGGCGGGGTCCGCTTGGCGCAGGCGCCGAGCGACAGGGCGACGGCGGTCATGCCAATGAGGATCGTCTTGTTCATTCTTTGCTCCTTGGAATCCTGTTCGCTTAAACGTCAAAGCTGCGATTAATTGTTCAACGGCGACCAGCTCGGGTCGGACCCGCCGACCGGAGTCGGCATGATTCGAGCGGAGCCGCCGCTCACCGGGACGGCGTAAAGCCGAGCCGCGCCTGCTCCCTGCGGAGTGCGATGGAACATCACGAACTGCCCGTTGGGCGCCCAGCTCGGTCCTTCGTCCTGCCAGCCGTCGGTCAGAATGCGCTCGCCGCCGCCAGACGCATTCATCACGCCGATCCGGAACGGGCCGGCAATCTTGGTGAAGGCGATCAGGTTGCCTGTCGGGCTCCAGGTCGGCGACGCGTAGCGGCCGCCGCCGAAGCTGATCCGGCGCTGCCCCGATCCATCGGTGCTCATCACGTAAAGCTGCTGCGTTCCCGAACGTTCGCTCTCGAAAACGATCTGGCGGCCATCGGGTGAGAAGCTGGGAGAAGTGTCGGCTCCAGGCGCACTGGTCAGTCGGCGAGGCTCGCCACCGCTCGCCGAGACAATGTAGATGTCGGTGTTGCCGCCATCGGCCTTCGAGAAAACCACGTTGCGTCCGTCTGGCGAGAAGCGCGGGGCGAAGGTGATGTGATTGCCCGGAATCAGCAGCCGTTCCGCGCCCGTCGCCACGTCATACAGCAGCACGCGCGGTCGGCGGCCGATGTAGCTGACATAAACCAGCTTGTCGCCGCGCGGGGAGAAGCGCGGGGTCACCACCGTATTGCGGCCGATGGTCAGATAGCGGTGATTGCTGCCGTCGCTATCCATGATCGCGACCCGCTTTTGCCGGTTATTCTTGGGACCGGTTTCGGCGACATAGACGACCTTCGTGTCGAGGAATGGCTGCTGGCCCGACAGGCGCGAGTAGACGAGGTCGGCGCATTTGTGCGCAGCCCGCCGCCAGTCGGCGCCCGTCACCGCAAAGCCCTGGTTCGCCAGCATCCGGCCGGCCGTGACATCATGCAGATAGCAGGCGACAGTCATGCGACCGTCAGGGCGCGTCTCGACGTATCCTGACACCAGCGCTGCGACGCCGGCATTGCGCCAATTCGGATAGGCGGGGTTGCCCGCTTCCTCGACGGAGTAGCCGGGCAGACCACCTGGGCCGATCGGTGTGAACAGCCCCGTGGATCGCAGGTCGGAGGCAATGATTTCCGAGACCTGTCGCCCGACCTGGTCGCCCGGCATCACCGGGACCGCAATGGCGGTATTGGTCCGGACGCTGCCGCCGACCAGCTCGGGCGGCTCTTCCTGTGCATCTTGAGCGATGGCGGCCCCGGCCAGGCCGGCGAGCAGGACGGATAGGATCAGACGCATGGCTCAGTTTACCCTGTAGGTGAAGGTGAAGTCATTCCAGCCGCCGTCGGGAGTGTCGTACAGCTCGGCGGGCAGACGAAGCGGGGTACATTCGGCGAAAATTCGGCGCACCTGATCTTCCAGCAAGTCGCCATATTTGGCGCGTAGGTCGGGGTCTCCGGAGAGGCCGAGAATCGTCGGCGGCCTGGTCAGCCGCCCGCTTCTGGCCAGCTTGAGATTGACCCTAAGCCGAACCTTGTTGGCGTCTTCGCCAATGAATGGCTGGCGGTCGGCGCATGGCTGGACCTGGCGAAGAATGGCGCTGCCGACGCTGGCCCGGGCCTGGGCGCTGAAGGTCGGCGCCGCTGGTTTGGGCGGGGCGTTGCTCTTGGAGGGAGCTTCGCCAATCCCCTTGAGGAAATCATCACCGATCCGCGACGCGCGCGGAGCGGGCCGGGATGGCGCCACAGGTCGTGGTGGAGTGGGCTTGACCACCGGAGCCGGCCTGGGGGGCGCGGGTCTTTCAACTCGCTCGGGTCTTTCAATTGGTGCTGGCGCAGGTGGAGCTTCGACCGGCTCGGCCTTGCCAATCTCCGGCGCCTGGCTCGGCGGAGGCGGGACGGGGATCGATTGCGGCGCGGCCGCGGTCAGGCCGACATCCTCGACGAACTCGACTTCCATCGCGGGCGGCTCGGGAGTCGAGTCAACGCTGGCCAAGCTCATCGACAGCGCGCCGATCAGCGTGACATGGAACAGCAGCGCGGCTCCCGTCCCGGTCCACTCGGCGCGGTCCGGCCTCATTGGCGTTGCTCCGGCCCGACAGACACCAGGGCGACGCGATTGAGGCCGGCGCGATTCAACTCGCCCATCACCTGCATCACCCGGCCGTAGTCGAGACCGCGGTCGGCACGCAGGTAAATGCGGCGTCCCTCCGGCGGTTGCGGCTGGGCTGCGATGTTGGCCAGCATCGCTGGCAATTCCGCTTCGGTAACGGGGGCGTCGTCCACCGTAATTACGCCGCGGCCGTCGATCGCCACCTGGACCGGCTTGGCCTGCTGGTCGAGCGCGCCGGCGCGGCTTTCGGGCAGATCGATCGGCACGCCCGCTACCAGCAGCGGCGCCGTCACCATGAAGATGATCAGCAGCACCAGCATGACGTCGACCAGCGGCGTCACGTTGATCTCCGACATCGGCGCTCGGCGGCGGCCGTGGCGGGAAGAGGAGGGGAGGTTGGCGGCCATCAGTGCCCCGTTGCCACCTCGACTTCGAGCTCGCGGCTCAGCGTCGCATGGAAGCGATCGGCGAAACGGCTGAGCTTGGCCTCGAGCCGGTCGAGGCCATGGGTTAGCCGATTGTAGGCAATCACCGCCGGGATCGCCGCGAACAGGCCGATCGCGGTGGCGAACAAAGCCTCGGCGATGCCCGGCGCGACCACTGCCAGCGAGGTGTTGTTGGCTCCGGCGATGGCCGTGAAGCTGCGCATGATGCCCCATACCGTGCCGAACAGGCCGACGAAGGGCGCGACCGAACCGACCGTGGCGAGGATGTTCAAACGATCGCTCAGCCGGTCGAGCTCCGTGGCGACCGCCGCGTTCATCCGGCTGGCAAGCCGCTCGCGGGTACCGGCCCGATCGACCTGCGCCGTCTTGGTCGATCGGCGCCATTCGTCCATCGCTGCCGACATCACCGCAGCGATCGGCAGCCGGTCCGAGGCGCGCTGGCTGTGGAAAGCATCGATATCGTTGGTCGCCCAGAAGTCGCGCTCGAACCGGTCTGTGCTGCGATTGATGCGCCTCAGCCGGAGCGAATGAGTGAAGATGATGGCCCAGGTCCAGATGCTGGCCAGCAGCAGGCCAAGCATCACGGCTTTGACCACCGCATCGGCCTGCAGGAACAGGTTGAGCGGGCTCATCAGGTCAGCAGTAGCTTGGACGTCAGGCATTATTTCTCGCTTATCGATTTGAATATTTCGACCCAGGCGCGGGGCTGGCGCTTGGGACGGTTCCGCGGGTCAAGGAAGGCAGCCGTAACGAAAGCATCAGCCAATGTTTCCGGTCCCCGCATGACTCGTTGATGAATGGTGACGCTGGCCGCCCTTATCGCCTTAACGGTCGAAGTGAGCAGAAGATCATCGCCGAACTGGGCCGTACGGAGGTAGCGAATGTTGACCTCCGCGACCGCGTAGACCCCTTCGCCGGCCTCCTTGGCGGCGCGCTGGTCGATGCCGACGGCGCGAAGCATGTCGGACCGGGCGCGCTCCATGAACTTCAAATAGTTGGCGTAATAGACGATCCCCGCCGTGTCGGTGTCCTCGAAATAGACGGTCAGCGCGAAGCGATGCTCCTTGCCGACAAAGCCGCCGCGGTAGGGATGGTCGAAAGGAGAAGGCTCCATCGCCGCCGCATTAACCAAGGCGGGAGTCGGGCGGCAAGCCGTGGAGGGCGAAAAGTGTCCTCAGCGCGGCGCACCGCTCGCGGATTTCGCCCCGTTTATCGCAGAAACCTGCCGAACCAGGTCGCCCATTGGTGCGCTCATATCGGCCAGATGCATGCCCCAGCCGGGAATGAACATGCCCATCACTCCGACCTCGCCGCCGATACGGTCGGTGCGCTTGTCGTTGGGGTCGGCGTTGGTGCGGATCGCGAGGTAGCCGCGCGGACCGTCCTGGATGCAGCGCGCCGAGACCAGGCCTTCGGTGCGGAGGAATGGCGACGGCGGATCGCCCTCGGTCGACCAAATGATCGGACCGCCCGGCACCGGCAGGCTGGAGCGGGCATTCCAATAGCTGTCGAGCGCCACCCAGCCGGTTGCGCCGGGCCGGGCCGGGTTGGTGCAGGCGATGGTCATGCCCGGCTTATCGGCGACGCCGAAGATGGCGCCATTGGGCGGCACGTTATTCTCGCGAAAGCTGACCCAGGTCAGGACGCAGCCGGTCTGACCCGGCCTCGAGCAGACTGGGGTCTGCTTGAAGGTGCCGCCGACCAGCTTGCCTTGCGGCACCATCAGGTTGAAGCCGGGGATGATCGCCAGCTTCATCCGTTTCGCCTCGGGCTTGCCCTCGATTTCGTTGGCGATGAGCTGCTGGAGCATCAGCGAGCCCTGGCTGTGGCCGATCAGCACATAGGGGCGGCCCTTGTTGTGCTTGGCGAGATATGCCTTCCAGGCAGCGCGGACGTCGGAATAGGCCAGCATCGCCGGCTTGCTGACATCCGCTCCGGCAGCCGCGGCTGCGACCGCGCCCAGGGTCATCGAGCGGTAAATCGGCGCGAAGGTCCGGCAGGAGCCGGCGAAGCGGGCGAACTGGCTGACGATCGCCGCCTTCTCCTCGGCGGGATTGAGATCGCTGTTCATGCCGCCGTCGCGGCTCATCGTCGGATAGACATAGAAGCAGTCGATCAACGCGTTCTTCGTCACCGGCGACCGGCCGGTCGAACCATAGCCGTTGGGATTAAGCGCGGTGGTAGCGAGCGGCGTAGTGCAAAGGTCGGTCCGCCCTGGCAGGCAGAGCCAGTTGGCAGGCTTGCTGTAATCGGGCGCTGGCGTTGCCGCGGTGGCCTGGAGAGCGAAGAGAGACGCAACGGCAAAAAGGCTCATTTTTCCTCCGGGTCGAACAGTCCGGTTTGCGCTCCGCTTGGCGGGGTCAGACCCAAATGGGTGTATCCCCGACCGTTGAGGCAGCGCCCTCGTGCCGTGCGGGCGATGAGGCCCAGCTGAATGAGATAGGGCTCGACCACATCCTCGAGCGTGTCGCGCGGTTCGCTGAGGCCCGCGGCCAGCGTCTCGATCCCGACCGGACCGCCGCCGTAAAGATCGGCGATCATCGTCAGGTAGCGGCGGTCCATTGCGTCGAGGCCGAGCCGGTCGATCTCCAGCCTGGTCAGCGCCCGGTCGGCAACTCCGGCGTCGATCGCGTCGGCGCCCGCGGCATGGGCGAAGTCGCGTACCCGGCGCAGCAGGCGGCCGGCGATGCGCGGCGTGCCGCGGCTGCGGCGGGCGATCTCATGCTCGCCTTCGGCTGTGGTCGGCGCGTTTAGCAGCCGGGCGCCGCGGCGGACGACCTGCTCCAGCTCCTCGACCGAGTAAAAATTCAGTCGGACCGGGATGCCGAACCGGTCGCGCAGCGGAGTGGTGAGGAGCCCCTGCCGAGTGGTCGCGCCGATCAGGGTGAAGCGCGGGAGGTCGATCCGGACCGAGCGGGCCGAGGGGCCCTCGCCGATCATCAGGTCGAGCGCGCGGTCCTCCATTGCCGGGTAGAGTACTTCCTCGACCGCGGGATTGAGGCGGTGGATCTCGTCGATGAACAGGACATCGCCGTCCTCCAGGTTGGTCAGCAGCGCGGCGAGGTCGCCCGACTTGGCGATCACCGGGCCGGAGGTAGCGCGAAAGCCCACTCCCATCTCACGGGCGAGGATTCCGGCCAGGGTGGTTTTGCCAAGGCCCGGCGGGCCGAAGAACAGCACATGGTCGAGCGCTTCGCCGCGCGACCTGGCAGCGTTGACGAAGATGCGCAAATTCTCGCGCGCGCCCTGCTGGCCGATGAACTCGTCGAGCGACTTCGGGCGAAGCGCCGCGTCGGCGTCCTCGGCGGTGCGCTCGGGCGTGGTCAGGCGGGCGGGGTCGGTCGCGCTCATAGGGTCACAAAGGTCATGGAGAAAGGCGCAATTTTGGGCCCGATTTGTGAACTTAAGCGCCACTGCCCCGCGGCCACTGCGCCCGCGGAGCAAGAGGGTTTGCGCATGGAAATCTGCCGCCCGGTCATGACCACCATGTTGCACATTTGTTCGGCGGTAGGACAGTGGATTTCGCGGCGCGTCCTGCTAGCCTTGGTGCAAACGGGAGGGCGAGTATGCGGATCGACCGGCGGACGATGATCGCGGGCGGCGTGGCGCTGGCGGCGGCGCCCACCCTGGCCAAGCCTGTCAGGGCAGAGGCCGACTGGTACGACCGGGCGATCATCATCGACGCATTGGGCGGCGTCGGCGATCCCTATGGGCCGGAGGAGCAGCTGCGCCTCAGCGACCGGGCGTGGGCGGAGATGGTCGCGACCGGAGTCACGCTGCTGCGCGACACGGTGATGCCGGTCGGGAACGGCGCCGACAATTGGGGCGATTACCAGAAGGACGTCGTCAGCAAGCAAAATATCATCAACGCCAATCCGGACCGGCTGCTGCTGGTCAGGAGCGCCGCCGATATCCTCAAGGCCAAACGCGAGAAGAAATTCGCGGTGGTGATCGGCACTCAGGATACGTCGATGATCGGGCCGGAGCTGGACCGACTGGCGCAGCTCAAGAAGGACGGGGTGATGACCGTCCAGCTGACCTACAACAACCGCAACCTGGCCGGCGATGGCGCGCTGGAGCCGGCCAATGCAGGACTGTCGAAGCTCGGCCGGGCTACGATCGAGCGGATCGAAAAGGAAAAGCTGCTGCTCGACCTCTCCCACGGCGGCGCCCGGACGATGGCCGAGGCGACGGTCCACGCGAAACGACCGCTCACGATCAGCCATACCGGCGCGCGGGCGGTGACCGACCATCCGCGCAACACCGGAGACGAAACCATCAAGGCGGTGGCCGACAAGGGCGGCGTGGTTGGCGTCTATTTCATGCCGTTCCTGCGGACCGATGGGAAGGCGCGGGCCGAGGACGTCATCGCCCATGTCGAGCATGTGGCCAGGGTCGCCGGCGAGGACCATGTCGGCATCGGCACCGACAATGGCGTGCTGCCGACGCTGCTCGACGCCGCGACCAAGGCGAAGATGGATCGGTGGCAGCAGCAGCGGATCGACGCCGGCATTGCCTCGCCGGGCGAGGCGATCGGCGTCTATCCGCTGGTCGAGGATTATAACAGCGTCGACCGCTACCGCCGCTTCGTCCGCGACCTCGCAAAACGCGGCTGGAGCCAGGCGCGGCTGGAGAAGCTGATGGGCGGCAATTTCCTGCGGGTCTACAAGGAGGCTTGGGGCGGGTAGTTGGTTTCACGCGAAGGCGCGAAGGCGCGAAAGAAATAAATGTTGGTTCGCGCAGAGACGCAGAGACGCAGAGACGCAGAGACGCAGAGACGCAGAGGTGTTGCGGTGCACTCTAGTCGTCATCCCGGGCTTGACCCGGGATCCACCTTGTTCTTGCGGCGGTTGAAAGCAGGTGGACCCCGGATCAAGTCCGGGGTGACGAGCTCTTGTACCTCTGCGTCTCTGCGTCTCTGCGCGAGAATTCAAAGGATGTGCTCGACCTCATCGCCGACGATCTCGACCCACTCATGCTTGCGCGTCTCCCACACCGAGAATTTGGGCGAGAAGAAATAAGGATCGTCGAACGCGCCCAGGGGAATGGCGACTAAGCCATCGAACTTCCCCTCGATGCGATAATGCACCGTCGATCCGCACTCGGGACAGAAATGATGGGTGATCTTGTTGCCGCTGTCGGCGAAGTGGGTCCAGGTTTTTGACGCGCCCTCGATCTGGACCTGCTCCTCCGGCCAGCGCGCCTGGGCGGAGAAGGCGCTGCCCGTCCGCTTCTTGCAGTCGAGGCAGTGGCAGACCGACACCCGCACTGGCCCACCCGTCGCAACAGCCTTGAGCTGACCGCAGCGGCAGGAGGCGGCGTGCGTCGTCATTTCGCTGCCTTCCTAAGCGCCAGCCGGACCAGCGCGTCGAGGCTGGCGTCGGGGCCCAGCTCTTCATTGGCGGCGGTAACAGCGGCACTGGCTTCGGCGGGCTTGAAGCCGAGGTTGGCGAGGGCGCTGAGCGCGTCGGCAGCGGGGCCGCCGCGCGGGGGTGCAGCGCCAATCGCGCCGGCCAGTGCGGGCGAGCCGAGCTTTCCGGCCAGCTCGTTGACGATGCGCTGGGCGAGCTTGGGGCCGACGCCGTTGGCGCGTGAGACCATTGCCTTGTCTCCGCGTGACACCGCAGCGGCCAGCTCCTCGGGTCCGAGCACCGACAGGATCGCCAGCGCGACGCGGCCGCCGACGCCCTGGACGCTGGTCAGCTGGCGAAAGGCCTCGCGCTCGCCGGCCGATCCGAAGCCGAACAGGGTCCAGCCGTCCTCGCGCACCTGAAGCTCGGTGAGGATGATGACATCGCCGCCGATCGGGCCGAGCGCGTCCAGCGTGCGGCTGCTGGCCTGGACCTGGTAGCCGACGCCATGGACGTCGACGATCGCGCTGTCGGCACTGGCTTCTGCGAGGATTCCGTTGAGGCGTGCGATCATGGTCGCATGCTAGCGGTACATTTGCGCAATGGGAATCGTCACCGTGAGTTCAGCTTGCCGGCTGTCCCCCGGACAGCCGTCACCCTGAACTTGTTTGAGGGTCCATTTCTCCACCTACTCCACGGTCTTCGGGATGGATGCTGAAACAAGTTCAGCATGACGGTATTGCTCCTAGACACGGCACCCGCCATTCATTCAACCGTGGGGGATCAAGCCATATCCGCGCGCCAGGAGCGCCTCTGGTTCTGCGGACTGGCGGCGCTTGCGATCCTGCTGCGCGTCCTCGCGTTCAACCCCTACTCCGCCCATGCGCCGGACGAGATCATCCAGTATCTCGAGCAGGCCCATCGCATCGTGTTCGGCTACGGCGTGGTGCCGTGGGAGTTCCGTGAGTTCATCCGCAGCTGGCTGATTCCGTTGATGCTGGTGCCGCCGATGCAATTGGGCGAATGGCTCGACCCGGGTGGGACGCTCTACCTCATCCTGCCGCGGGCGATGGTCGCGGCATTGAATTTCGCGCCGGTGCTCGCCGCCTGGGTGATCGGCCGGCGCATCTCGCTGCAGCATGCGATAGTCGGCATGGCGGTGGTCGCCATCTGGGTCGAATCGGTCGCCTTTTCGGTCCAGACGCTGAGCGAGAGCCTGGGCGTGGCGGCGTTCATGACCGCCGCGGCGCTGCTTCACCGACAAGCGAAAATGCCGGCGATCGTCGGCGCGGGCGCGCTGCTCGCGCTCGCCTGCCTGTTCCGGTTTCAGTTCGGGCCCGCCACGGCGCTGTTCGGCGCGCTGATGGCCGGCAAGGACTGGCGAATCTGGAAGGGGTTGATCCTGGGCGGGGTGCCAGTGGTCATCGCCGGCGGCCTGATCGACCTGGCCATGGGCCTGACCCCCTATGAGTGGATCATCAACAATTACCGGTTCAACATCGCCGAAGGGAAAATGCGGGCGATCGCCGGCGAACCGCAGCCGCTGCGATATGTGCTGTACCAGATCGAAAGCTGGCAGCTTGCCCTGCTGGTCATCCCCTTGCTGCTGCTGGCGGGATGGCGGCGGCACAAGGCGTTGATGGCGGCGGCGCTCGTGAATCTCATCCTCCACCAGCTGATCGACCATAAGGAATATCGCTACATCTGGCTGTCGATGCAGATTTTCCTGCTGCTGGCCGCATTCGGGTCGGTCGACCTGCTGCGGCTCGTCTTTCGACGCAATCCCGACAGCAGCTGGGCAACGGCGGTGCTGGTCAGCGGCTGGGCCCTGGTGTCATTCCTGCTTGCCCTGTCGCCAGTGCACCGCGATGCCTTTCGCACCGACAATGACCCTGCGCGGGCCGCAGCCTTTGCCATCCATCAACCGACCATCTGCGGGCTGGCCGTGCCGAGGCGCCGCTACTGGCAGTTCGGCTATGCGCTGCTGCACGACGACAAGCCTTTGTTCCTGCTCGCCGACGAGGGGCCTGTGACGCGATGGAATCCAGAGACGGCCGCCGGAGGCTTCAACGCCTTGCTGACCTACAGCTCGGATCCGCCACCGCCCTCCCCGTGGTTCAGGCAGAGCTGTTCCGGGCAGGATCTGCCGCTAGAGCGGACCTGCCTCTATCTGCGCTTGGGGGGATGCCGCATCGATGAGCGCAACCGCCCCTATCTCATCCAGGAGGCGCTGCTAGACGCCGGCATGTGATGCGCTAGGCCATGCCACGGCGCGAGCTGGCGAGATGATGGGCATGGGTGATCGCCACGGCCAGGGCGTCGGCCGCGTCCGGTCCGGCGATTTGCACGCCGGGAAGCAACCGCTGGACCATCGCATGGACCTGCGCCTTCTCGGCGCTGCCGGTGCCAACCACCGCCTTCTTGACCAGCCGGGCGGCATATTCGCCCACGTCGAGGCCGGAACGCGCGGCGATCATCAGCGCGACACCGCGCGCCTGGCCCAGCTTCAGCGTGGATTGCGGGTTCTTGTTGACGAAGATTTCCTCGACCGCCGCGGCCTCGGGCGAATGATCGGCAAGCAGCGCCTCCAGTTGCGAGGCGAGATGGGCAAGACGCTTCGGCAGACTCTCGGCGGAGCTTGTCTTCAGTTGGCCGTTGGCGATGTGGCTGAGACGATTCCCGTCGGCCTGGATCAAACCCCAGCCGGTAGTTCCAAGGCCAGGGTCCAATCCCAGGATTTTAGGCAAGCCGTTCCAGCTCCTCGTCGGGGACGTCGTAGTTGCCCCAGACGGTCTGGACGTCGTCATCATCCTCGAGCGCGTCGATCAGCTTCATCAGCTTCTCGGCATCGTCGCCGGTAACGCTGGTCTCGTTCTGCGCTTTCCAGCCGAGCTTGACCGCGTCGGCTTCGCCGAGCGCGCCCTCCAGCGCCTTGGCGACCTCGTGGAGCGAATCGATCGAGGTCCAGATCTCGTGGCCTTCCTCGTCACTCTCGACGTCGTCGGCACCGGCCTCGATCGCCGCTTCCAGCACCTTGTCGGCATCGCCGGCGGCGGCGCCATATTCGATCAGGCCCATGCGATCGAAGCCGTGGCTGACCGAGCCGGAGGCGCCCAGATTGCCGCCATTCTTCGAGAAGATGGTGCGGACGTTGGTCGCGGTGCGGTTGCGGTTGTCGCTCAGGGCCTCGACGATGATCGCGACGCCGCCGGGGCCGAAGCCCTCGTAGCGGATCTCCTCATAATTCTCGCCCTCGCCCTTGGCCGCCTTGTCAATCGAGCGCTGGATATTGTCCTTGGGCATCGACTGCGCCTTGGCGGCCAGCACCGCGGCGCGCAGGCGCGGGTTCATGTCGGGGTCGGGCAGGCCCATCTTCGCCGCGACGGTGATCTCGCGGCTCAACTTGGAGAACATCGCCGAGCGCTTTTTGTCCTGCGCGCCCTTGCGATGCATGATGTTCTTGAATTTGGAATGCCCCGCCATGCTAACCCCAAAAAGTGGTACTTTTTGGGGACCCCGAATAGAAGTCCCCTCTATCTCTTAGTGCAGGCCGAGCGCGTTGCGATAGGTTTCGAGCAACGCGTCGGCCTCATCGCGCGCGTGCTTTTCCATTTTCCGCAGGCGGACGATGGCCCGCATCGTCTTGGTGTCGTAGCCGTTGGCCTTGGCCTCGGCGTAGACGTCCTTGACGTCGTCGGCGATGCCCTTCTTCTCTTCCTCAAGCCGCTCGATACGCTCGATGAAAAGCCGCAGCTGATCCGCCGCGACATTGCCTTCACTCATTGGTGCCTGCCTTTTCGAATCTCATGAATTTGCAACGTGAGGCGGCTCACTAAGCGAGCGATCCGCAACCCTCAAGCCGGTTGAATGACAAGGAACAGTCGCTATGGCGTGCACATGCTGAAACCACGCGCCCGCAAGGTGAAGATCCTGGCCACGCTCGGCCCGGCCTCCTCAAGCCCGGAAATGATTCGCTCGCTGGCCGAGGCCGGGGCGGACGCCTTCCGCATCAACATGAGCCATGGCAGCCAGGCGGAGAAGGCCAAGCTGGTCGAGGCGATCCGGGCGCTCGAGAAAACGCTCCATCGGCCATCCACCATCCTGTTCGATCTACAGGGGCCCAAGCTCCGCGTCGGCAAGTTCAAGGGCGGGTCGGCCGAGCTGAAGCAGGGCCATATGTTCGTGCTCGACCGCAGCAAGGAGCCGGGCGACTCGTCGCGCGTCGAGCTGCCGCATCCCGAGCTGTTCGAGGCGGTGAAGAAGGACACCCGTCTGCTGATCGACGACGGCAAGGTGCGGCTTCGCGTAGCGGCGGTGGAGAAGGACCAAATCGCCGCCGTGGTCGAGGTGGGCGGCAAGGTCAGCAACAACAAGGGCGTCAATGTGCCCGACGTGCTGGTCCCGATCCCGGCCCTGACGCCGAAGGACCGCGAGGATCTCCAGTTCGCGCTCGAACAAGGCGCGGACTTCATCGCGCTGTCGTTCGTCCAGCGTCCGGAGGATGTGGCCGAGGCGCGCGAGCTGGTCGGTGACCGGGCGGCGCTGCTGGCCAAGATCGAGAAGCCGCAGGCGATTGAGCGCCTCGACGAGATTCTGGAGCTGGCCGACGCGGTGATGGTGGCGCGCGGCGATCTCGGCGTCGAGCTCCCGCCCGAAGGAGTGCCGCCGCTGCAGAACCGGATCGTCGCCGCCGCGCGCCAGGCCGGCAAGCCGGTGGTGGTGGCGACCCAGATGCTTGAGTCGATGATCGTCTCGCCGACGCCGACCCGGGCCGAGGTTAGCGACGTCGCCAACGCCATTTACGAAGGCGCGGACGCGGTAATGCTGTCGGCCGAAAGCGCCGCGGGCGCCTTCCCGATCGAGGCGGTGGCGATGATGGACAAGATCGGCCGAAGCGTCGAAGCCGATCCGGTCTATTCGGCCCGCATCCATTTCACGGAAACGCCGGCCGAGCAGACGGTCGCCGACGCGCTGTCGGAAAGCGCGGCGCAGATCGTCGATATCATCGATGCCCGGGCGATGGCCTGCTACACCTCCTCGGGTTCGACCGCGCGCCGCATCGCCCGCGAGCGTGCCCAGGTCCCCACCCTTGCCATGACGGCCAGCATGAAGGTCGCCCGGCGGCTCGGCCTGCAATGGGGCGTCCACGCCGTCCACACCCGCGACGTCAACAATTTCGAGGAAATGGTCGGCAAGGCCAAACGGATGGTGCTGCGCCATCATCTCGCCGAAGCCGGCGAGCGCCTCCTGATCATGGCCGGCGTGCCGTTCAAGACCTCGGGATCGACCAACGTCATCCATGTGGTGAAGATCGTCGGCGACGAACTCGACAATTATTCGAGCGAGGGCTGAGCGCGGTCGAGTAGCGCCGGGATCTCCGCCGAAATTTCGCGTGCGAGGTAGCCGATCGGCCCAATCTTTTTCGCCAGCGCGCTGCCCGCCTCGCCATGCAACCAGATCGCCCACAGCAGGGCGGTGAGCGGATCGGCACCACGCGCGGCGAGGCCGCCGACGATGCCCGCGAGCACGTCTCCGGACCCGGCAACGCCTAGCCCCGGCTCGCAGCCGGCATATTCCCAGGTCCGATCGTCGGGTGAAACGATGCGGCTGATCGGGCCCTTGACCAGAACCAGCGCCCCATAGTGCGAGGCGCATTCCCGGCCGCAGCGCAGCGGCTCGCGCTCGGCCTCATCTTCGTCGCAGCCGATCAGGGCGGCCATCTCTTTGTCGTGGGGGAGGAGGATTGGCCCGGCCTCCCGGCACAATTCGGCATGGGGTTCAAGCTCGAGCAAGATCGCGGCGTCAAAGACCAGCGCCCGCGGCCGATCAGCCAGTAGCCGCCGGGCGAGGGCACCGCATTGCGGCCCCTTGGCGATGCCCGGGCCGGCGACCACGCAATCCGCCAGTTCAACATGCTCGTCCAGCTCGCGAAGCGCCGATCTTGCGAGCCCGCCGCGGCGGCCTTCGGCCAGCCACAGGACCCTCGCTTCGGCCGCGGCGAGTGCGATATGCGGCGCGACATCGGCCGAGGTGGCGATCGTTACCTTGCCGCAACCTGCTCGCTGTGCCGCGGTCGCCGTGATGACCGCGGAGCCCGGAGTCTGGCGACTACCCGCGACGAGGAGGAGCTGGCCGTGGCCATATTTATCCTCCTGCCTCGCCGGCGGCAGTGGATGGCGCTTCAGCTCGTCAATTGTCAGGGGCCTCGGCTCGGTCATCGCGATCCGGTCATCATCTCGGGCTCGGCGGTCTGCGGCGTGCCCTCCGCCTCCAGCGGCGCGCCATAGTTCCACAGGGCCAGCTTCGGCACGCAGATGCCGCCTTGGTCGGCCTCAAAGTCGAACGCGCAGACGCCGCAGTTGAGCATCTTTTCCTGCTTGTCGACGGCCAGGATCTGCCCCTCGGTCAACTCTTCCAAAATGTAACGCATGCACAACACCACGACCTGGTGGCACACCACCAGCACCCGCCGATCGGCATAGTGGAGATTGATGGTGTTGAGGGCACTCCGCAGCCGAAGAATGACATCCGCCCAACTCTCACCGCCCGGAGCGCGGTGATAGAATTTGCCCATCTTCGCGCGGTGCGCCGCCTCGTCCGGGAAGCGTTCCTTGATGCCTAGGCTGGTGAGGCCGTCGAACATGCCGAATTCCCGCTCGCGCAGCCGCTCGTCGATGATCGTCGGCCGCTGGTTGCCATTTGGGCCGCCGGCGAGACCGCCCTGCTTGCAGATCGCCTCTGCGGTCTGACGGGCGCGGGTATAGGGCGAGGCCAGGATCACTTCGGGCTTCTCGTCCTCGGGCATGGCGGCGAACCATCGACCGGTCGCCTCGGCCTGGCGGTGGCCCAGGTCCGACAGCGGAACGTCGACATCGCGGATGTCGAGCTTGATCACCGGATGGCCGAGCTCATTGGCCAGGTCGCGCGCGACATTGCCCTGGCTCTGGCCGTGCCGGACCAGCCATAGGCGCTCGGGCCAATTCTGTCCGTGGCGCATGGAGAGTTCTCCCGGTTTTCTGTCCAAACCGCCGTCACCCTGAACTTGTTTCAGGGTCCATTTTCGTGAATGGCGGGTCCGTCTCCGCAATGGATGCTGAAACAAGTTCAGCATGACGGTAAGACGGGGCAGGAGAGCATATGGCGACCACCATCGAACAGCTTGAAGCCAAGCGCGCACAGGCGCGGCTGGGCGGCGGCGAGAAGCGGATCGCGGCGCAGCACGCCAAGGGGCGGCTGACCGCGCGCGAGCGGCTTGAAGTGCTGCTCGATCCCGGCTCGTTCGAGGAAGTCGACATGTATGTCGAGCATAATTGCGTCGACTTCGGCATGGAGAGCCAGAAGATCCCCGGCGATGGCGTGGTCACCGGATCGGGCACGATCAACGGGCGGCTGGTCTATGTCTTTGCCCAGGATTTCACCGTGTTCGGCGGGTCGCTGAGCGAGCGGCACGCGCAGAAGATCTGCAAGATCATGGACGCGGCGATGAAGGTCGGGGCGCCGGTGATCGGTTTGAACGACAGCGGAGGCGCCCGCATCCAGGAGGGGGTCGCGTCCCTCGGCGGCTATGCCGAGGTGTTCCAGCGCAACGTGCTCGCTTCGGGCGTCATCCCCCAGATCAGCCTGATCATGGGCCCCTGCGCCGGCGGTGCGGTCTATTCGCCGGCGATGACCGACTTCATCTTCATGGTGAAGGATAGCTCCTACATGTTCGTCACCGGTCCCGACGTGGTGAAGACGGTGACCAATGAGGTGGTGACACAGGAAGAGCTGGGCGGGGCCGTGACGCATACGACCAAGTCCGGCGTCGCCGACGTGGCGTTCGAGAATGACATCGACGCACTGCTCGCGACGCGCGAATTCTTCGACTTCCTGCCATTGAGCAACCGCCACGATTTGCCCGAGCGGCCGTGCGAGGACCGGTGGGACCGGATCGAAGACAGCCTCGACACGCTGGTCCCGCCATCCGCAGCGACGCCCTACGACATGCACGAGCTGATCCGGAAAGTCGCCGACGAGGGCGACTTCTTCGAGCTTCAGCCGATGCACGCCGCCAACATCATCATCGGCTTCTGCCGGATCGAGGGGCGCACGGTCGGCGTGGTCGCCAACCAGCCGATGGTGCTGGCCGGCTGCCTCGACATCAACTCGTCGAAGAAGGGTGCGCGGTTCGTCCGCTTCTGCGACGCATTCGACATTCCGATCCTGACCTTCGTCGATGTGCCGGGATTCCTCCCCGGAGTCGCCCAGGAGCATGGTGGAATCATCAAGAACGGCGCCAAATTGCTCTTCGCATACGCCGAGGCGACCGTGCCCAAGATCACGGTCATCACCCGCAAGGCCTATGGCGGCGCCTATGACGTGATGGCGTCCAAGCATTTGCGCGGCGACCTCAATTATGCGTGGCCGACCGCCGAGATCGCGGTGATGGGCGCCAAGGGCGCGGTCGAGATCATCTTCCGCGGGAAAACGCCCAAGGAGATCGCCGAGCACACGGCCGAATATGAGGAGCGCTTCGCCAACCCGTTCGTCGCCGCGAGCATGGGCTTCATCGACGACGTGATTCTGCCGAGCTCGACGCGGCGGCGGGTCGCGCTGGGGCTGCGCCGCCTCCGCGACAAGCAGCTCGAGAATCCGTGGAAAAAGCACGACAACATCCCGCTGTGAGGAGCCGATCATGAGCACCTACACCGCCACCGTCCGCTGGAAGCGCGGCGCCGAAGATGCCTTCGCCCAGGGGCGCTACACCCGCGCGCACGAATGGGCGTTCGACGGCGGCGCGGTGGTGCCGGCCGCGGCCAGCCCACAGGTCGTGCCCAAGCCCTATTCCGACGAGGCGGGGGTCGACCCCGAGGAAGCGTTCGTCGCCTCGCTGGCGAGCTGCCACATGCTGTTCTTCCTTGATTTCGCGCGGCGCGCCGGGTTCGTCGTCGACAGCTACGAGGACCGCGGCGAAGGAGTGATCGAGAAAGGCGCCGACGGCCGAATCGCGATGACCCGCGTGATCCTGCGTCCGCACATCGAATGGGGCGACAAACAGCCCGACGACGCGGCGCTCGGCGAGCTTCACCACAAGGCGCATGAGGCCTGCTTCATCGCCAATTCGG
>JALYNQ010000037.1 GCA_030773115.1 Pseudomonadota bacterium | reverse complement strand
AGTTGATCTTCTTGGCTATGGCCTCGTCGTCGGTGAGGACCATTCCACCCCGGGGGCCGCGCAACGTCTTGTGGGTCGTCGTCGTGACGACATGGGCGTGGCCGAAGGGGGAGGGGTGCTCGCCCGCCGCGACCAGTCCGGCGAAATGGGCCATGTCGACCATGAAGATCGCGCCCACCTCGTCGGCGATGGCGCGGAAGCGGGCGAAATCGATATGGCGCGGATAGGCCGAGCCGCCGGCGATGATCAGCCGCGGCCTGTGCTCCTTCGCCAGCGCCTCGACCTGGTCGAAGTCGATGCAATCGTCGTCGCGGCGGACTCCGTACTGGACCGCGTTGAACCATTTGCCCGACAGAGCCGGCTTGGCGCCGTGGGTGAGATGGCCGCCGGCGTCGAGCGACATTCCGAGGATGGTGTCGCCGGGCTTCGCCAGCGCCAGCATCACCGCGCCATTGGCCTGAGCGCCCGAATGGGGCTGCACGTTGCGAAGCCGCAGCCGAACAGCTGCTTGGCGCGCTCGATCGCCAGCGTCTCGACCGAGTCCGACGGACCGCAGCCCTGATAGTAGCGGCGGCCCGGATAGCCTTCGGCATATTTGTTGGTCAGCACCGAGCCCTGCGCCTCGAGCACCGCGCGGCTGACGATATTCTCCGACGCGATCAGCTCGATCTGGTCCTGCTCGCGCTTGAGCTCAGCCTTGATCGCCTCGGCTACCTTGGGGTCGGCATCGGCCAGGCGCTCAGTGAAGAAGCCGAGGGGCTGAACGTGAGTGAGGTCGGGCGCGGTGGCCATCAATCGCTTTCCTGCAGAAGTTGGGAGAGTTGGTCGACGCGGCGCTGGTGGCGCCCGCCGGCGAAATCGGTGCCGAGGAAGGCCTCGACGCATGCCTTGGCCATGTCGGCGCCGATTAGCCGGGCGCCCAGGGCAAGAACGTTGGCATCGTTATGCTCGCGGGCCAAGGCCGCCGACAACGGCTCGGACACGCGGGCGCAGCGGCAGGCCGGGTTGCGGTTGACGGCGATCGAGATGCCGATGCCGGAGCCGCACACAACTACCCCGCGCTCGGCTTGGCCGCTTGCGACAGTGTTGGCGAGCCTGATGCCAAATTCGGGGTAATCGACACTGTCCGGGCCGTTGGTGCCCAGGTCGCTGACCTCATGCCCCGCGTCGCGCAGCCATTGGGCGAGCTCATCCTTCAGCTGGTAGCCGGCATGGTCGGCGGCAAGGGCAATGCGCATGGCCATGACCTAGGCGATGCGGCCAAGATTCGCCAGTGGCGCGCTTAGCCCCTGAAGTATTTCTGGGCCGACGCCCGGCGGTGCGGGCAGCCTGGCCAACAGCAGGGACGTTTCTTGCCCGCCAACACGTCTTCCTGGAGGCGCGCGAGGTGGGCATCCCGGGTTTCCTGCTTCTTGGGAGACGTCATCCAACAGATCCACTCGTTGCGAGCGAGCGAGGTCAGGTTGTCCCAACGAGCGAGCAGTGCCGGATCGCGGTTGAGCGTGGCCTGTAGATAGTCGGGAGTGTCGTGGCGAAACTCGGGCGATGCGTCCGCCATCGCCCGGCTTAGGCCGCCTTGACCGCCTGCAGCTCCAGCCGGTCCCAGATCTCGACCAGGGCCCCAGTCAACTCATCCATCATCGCTTCTGAGTGGGTCGGCCCGGGCGTGAAGCGCAACCGCTCGGTGCCGCGGGGCACGGTTGGGAAGTTGATCGGCTGGACGTAGAGGCCATACTCGGCGAGCAATATGTCGCTGATCCGCTTGGCCTTTACCGGGCAGCCGACCAGCAGCGGGACGATGTGGGTGACGCTGTCCATCACCGGCAAGCCGGCATCGCGAAACTTGGCCTTGAGCGTGGCCGCGCCCGCCTGCTGGGCGGCGCGCTCCTCGCCCGATTGCTTAAGGTGCCGCACGCTGGCCAGCGCACCGGCCACGAGGACCGGTGACAGGCTGGTGGTAAAGATGAACCCTGGCGCATAGCTGCGGATGCAGTCGATGATGTTCTTGTCGGCCGCGACATAGCCGCCCATCACCCCGAACGCCTTGCCCAGCGTACCTTCGATCAGGGTCACACGATGAGCAACCTCGTCGCGCTCGCTGATCCCGCCGCCATGCTTGCCGTACATGCCGACTGCATGGACTTCGTCGAGATAGGTGATCGCGCCGTACTTGTCGGCCAGGTCGCAGATCGCGGCGATCGGAGCGACGTCGCCGTCCATCGAATAGACGCTCTCGAATGCGATCAGCTTGGGCGCGTCGGGATCCGCCTCGTTGAGCAGCTGCTCGAGATGGTCGAGGTCGTTATGGCGGAACACCCGCTTTTCGCAGCCCGAGTTGCGGATGCCGGCGATCATCGAGGCGTGGTTAAGCTCGTCGGAAAAGATGATGCAGCCGGGCAGCAGCTTGCCGAGGGTCGACAGCGCCGCCTCGTTGGATACATAGCCGCTGGTGAACAGCAGCGCCGCTTCCTTGCCGTGCAGACCGGCCAGCTCACCCTCCAACTGGACATGGTAATGGGTGTTGCCGCCAATGTTGCGGGTGCCGCCCGACCCGGCGCCGACGCTGTGCAGCGCCTCCTCCATCGCCGCGACGACGGCGGGATGCTGGCCCATGCCGAGATAGTCGTTGGAGCACCACACGGTGATCGGCTTGGGGCCATTGTGGCCGTGGAAGCAGTGCGCATTGGGGAAACTGCCCTTGGTGCGCAATATATCGATGAAGACGCGGTAGCGCCCCTCGTCATGGAGGCGTGCGATCGCCGCCTTGAAGATGCTGTCGTAGTCCATCGATCCTCGCTCACGCGCCCATTATCGTTGCTGGCGCGCGAAGGCCATTGAGAACGACTCGCAATTGGCGTGCAAAATATCGTTCACAGTGTTCGGATTTCCCCCAGTCCGTAGCGCGCGAGCGATCCGAGCAAGGGTGCGCGCGGCTCAGAGGTGAAAACGGCAACGCCTTCCGAGGGATGCACCGGCCACGGTTGGTTCTGGGTCAGATAGGCAATTCGGCGCGCGATGCCGGGGCCGCCGTCGACTTGGGCGATCGCCGGGAATGCGGCGGCGATTTCGTCGGCGAGCAGCGGGAAGTGAGTGCAGGCGAGCACCATCACGTCCATCCTGTCGCCGTCCGGCTGCCGGATCATCGGCATGATCGCGTCGCGGATCGCCTCGATCGACACGGTCTCGCCCGCCAGCTTGGCTTCGGCCAGGTCGACCAGCTCCGCGCTGCCGTGGCGGATGACGGCGCAATCGGCGGCGAAGCGCGCGGCGAGGTCGTCGACATAGGCGGGCGGACGGTTGCCTCGGTGCCGAGCACGCCGATTACCCGGCTTTTCGACATTTCGGCCGCCGGCTTGATCGCCGGGACGGTGCCGACCACGGGAATGTCGAGCGCGGCTCGGACATGATCCAGCGC